>JAVHVB010000133.1:0-19863 GCA_032160775.1 Pseudonocardiales bacterium
ACACGGGTGCGGAGTACGTGGCACGGTTCTGCGCTCCGTCCGGCGGCCTGCTAGCAATCGATCGGGACGCCGAGTACCACAACGCGCAGCTCGCCGCGGACAGCGGCGTCGCCCCGCGGATCGTCGACCACTCGCCGGACGACGGCGTCCTGCTCATCGAATGGATCGACGGACGGACCTTCTCGGACGCCGACCTCGACGACCCGACCGCGCTGGACCGGGTCGCCGCCGCGTGCCGGCTGCTGCATTCCGGCAGCCCGTTCGTCAGCGACTTCGACATGTTCGAGGTGCAGCGGCGCTACCTGGCGACGGTGCGGGAGTCCGGCTTCCGGCTGCCCGAGGACTACTCGTCGTTCGAGCCGACCGTGCACCGCATCGAACACGTGCTGCGGGCGAGCGCGGCGGCAACCGTTCCGTGCCACAACGACCTGCTCGCCGCGAACATCATGGATGACGGCCGGCAACTGTGGCTGATCGACTACGAGCTGGCCGGCAACAACGATCCGTGCTTCGAACTCGGCAACATCTGGAGCGAGGCCGGTCTCGAGGTCGACCGGCTCGAGCATTTGGTCGCCGCGTACTACGGCGGCCCGGCGCCCGTCCAGACTGCGCGGGCTCGGCTGTTAGGGCTGATGTCGAAGTACGGCTGGACGCTGTGGGCCTCGATCCAGGACGCGGTCAGCGCCGTCGACTTCGACTACTGGCAGTGGGGCATGGAGAAGTACGTCCGCGCCCGGGAGGAATTCCGCAGTCCCGAACTCGACCAGCTCATCACGACCGTGCAGGAATCCATCAAGTCCTGAGTCCGAACAGAGGAGCCAAACCGTGGCCGACACCATCGCGCTGACCGAGGACGAGCAACGTCTTGCCGACATGGGTTACAAGCAGGAGCTGCATCGCTCGTGGTCCGGGTTCTCCAACTTCGCGATCTCGTTCTCGATCATCTCGATCCTGGCCGGCTGCTTCACCACGTTCTTCGCCGGCTGGAACAACGGCGGACCGGCCGCGATCGCCTGGGGCTGGCCGATCGTCTCGATCTTCATCCTGATCGTCGGCCTGTGCATGTCCGAGCTCGTCTCCGCGTTTCCCACGTCCGGCGGCATCTACTGGTGGGCGTCGAAACTCGGCGGAGTCAAAGCCGGCTATTACACCGGCTGGCTCAACCTGATCGGCCTGCTGGCCATCGAGGCGTCCGTCTCCTATGGGTGTGCGACGTTCTTCGACCTGACGCTCGACACGTACAGCACGTCATGGGCTAGCCACTACAGCCTGACGCGGGTGTTCATCATCTTCGTCATCGTGCTGGCATTGGTCTCGTTGGTGAACATCTTCTCCAGTCACCTGCTCGCCATCCTGAACAACATCTCGGTGTGGTGGCACGTTGCCGGAGCGAGCGCTGTCGTGCTGATCCTGCTCATCGCGCCGAACCACCATGCGAGCATGTCGTCCGTATTCACCGACACGGTGAACAACACCGGCTTCTTCGCTGGGCACACGTCTGGTTGGGGCTTCATCTTCATGGTGTTGCCGCTGTCGGTGATCCTCACGCAGTACACGATCACCGGGTACGACGCCTCGGCGCACCTGTCCGAGGAGACACACAGCGCCGCGAACTCGGCGGCAAAGGGCATCTGGCGGTCGATCTTCTACTCGGCGATCGGCGGCTGGATCCTGCTGCTCTGCTTCCTGTTCGCGGTACAGGACGAAAAGGCCGTGACCGCCGGCGGCGGCGGTGTGGTCACCATCTTTGTCCAGGCGCTCACCGTCAACTGGGCAAGTCTCGTGCTCGGCATCTCGACAATCGGCCAGTTCTTCTGCTCGGTCGCGTGCATGACCAGCGCGACGCGGATGCTGTACGCGTTCAGCAGGGACGGCGCCGTCCCGGGCGGGCAGTACTGGTCGAAGCTGAACAGCAAGCGGGTGCCCATCTACGGCGTCATCGCCGTCGCTGTAGTCGCCGCAATTCTGACCGCACCGGCACTCGTCAAGGTCGACATCAACGGCGCGCCCGTGCCGGTCGCGTTCAATGCGGTCGTGACAATCGGCGTGGTCGGCCTCTACGTCGCGTTCGCGATCCCGATCTGGTTGCGCTGGCGGGCCGGCCGCAACTTCACGCCCGGCGGCTGGACGCTCGGCTCGAAGTACCGGTGGATGGCTCCGATCGCCGTCGCCGAGATCGCGATCACGTCCTTCATCGCGCTACTGCCGACGTCCGCGCTCGGCGCGCCCTGGTACAAGGGCTTTGCATGGAAGTACGTCAACTACACGCCGCTGGTCGTGTTCGGCGCCCTGCTGCTTCTCTGGATCTGGTGGCACGCGTCCGTCAAGAACTGGTTCACCGGACCCAAGCGCACGGTCGACCTGCCCGCCGGCGTGTCAGGGGCGGACGAGATCGCGCTGGAGCACCAGAAGCACTTCGACGCGACGCACGTCGAGCCCGCCGGCGATAGCTGACGTCCCGAACTTGTCCCGGCTACGCCGCCACATGTGCGCGTAGCCGGACAGGTCCGGTAGTTAGAGGTCGTCGAGGGTGAAGTTGCCAGCCGGCGGCGCGGCCGGCGGCGCGGCCGGCGGCGGGGTGGCCGGCGAGACCGGCGGCGGCGCGTCGGTCGGCGCCGGGGCGCCACCCTCGGCGGCGGGCGCCGCCGGCGCCGCTTGCGCCTCGGCGGCGGCCTGCGCGAAGTGCTCGTCCAGCGCGGTCAGCGCGGCCACGACCGCATCGTGGTCACCGCCCTGTCGCTGCTCGGCGTAGAACGCTTCGCCGAGGTTCTTGTGCAGCTCGCCGACGTTGCGGCTCGACTGCACCGACTGCACCTTTGCCTGGCCCTGCTGCGCGACGTGCTGCGCAGACTCCTTGGCCTGCATCGCGGCCTGCTTGGCCTTGTCCATGAAACCCATCAGTCCGTACCTCCAAATAGGCTGCCGAGCGGGTTGCTGCCCTTCTCGTCGCCGCCATGTGAGTTCTTGAGGATGGCATGCGCGAGCGACTGCATGGTCATCGACTGCAGGATCACCTGGCCGTCGCCCTCGAGGGTCGCCTGGCTGAACCCGTTGCCGCCGAGCAGCCCACTCATGATCGTCTGTGCGTTGAGGGCGCCGATCCGCTCGACGCCGTACTTGACGGTGTCCTCGAACGCCACGAGGCATCCGGTGTGCACCTGGATCTTGCCGCCGTACTTCGCCGGGTTGAGCTCGATGAAGTTGCCCGCGCCGGCGATCAGCAGGGTTCCCACCCCGGTGAACTTCTCCAGCACGAACCCTTCACCGCCCTTGCGGCCGGCCTTGAAACCGCTGTAGGCGATGTCGAAGTTCACGCTGGACTCGGCCGCGACGAACGCGTCCTTCTCGGCGAACCAGCCGCGGGTGCCGTCCAGCTCGATGACCCGCAGCTCGCCGGGCAACGTGCCGGCGAGGCTCACCAGCCCGGCGCCGCCGGTCGAGGTGAAGTACTGGAAGGCGAGTGATTCCCCGGCGAGCATCCGCTTTCCGGCGCCGAGTGCGGCGTTCAGGAAGCCGCCGCCGCCGCCTCCAGCACCGCCCTGCCCAGGCGCGCTGATCTTCGTCTCGATGCCGACGTTCACGGTCTTCCAGAGGAACTTGCCTGCCTCGGCATAGAGCGTCTGCCCCTCGCCGAGCTGGCAGACGACCATCTGCATGGCATTCCCCATGACCTTGGTCGAGATCGTCACAATATGTCCCTCCCGTCGGGTTCGCAGAACAGCGACAACCTCGCATCAGTGTGGCCGAAGAGCAAGAGAGGAGGCACGCGAATCGTCGGCGCGGTTTACTAACCCCGACGACGCCGGGCAGCACGACGACGAGAGGTTCACCCGATGGGGATCATGAGTGGCATTACAGGCAACGCCGGGCCGATGGACCCCGGGGCAGCAGCGTCGGAGTTCGCCCGGCTGCTCAGCGCCGGCGAGCATGTCTATGCGGCGTTCGACCTCGTCCGCGACGCCATGCTGTTCACCAACGGCAGGCTGCTCCTCATCGACAAGCAGGGGCTTACCGGCAAGAAGGTCGAGTACCTGTCGATCCCGTACCGCAACATCCTGTACTTCTCGGTCACCACCGAGGGCCACCTGTTCGCCGAGGCGCGGATGCACATCTACGTGGACGGGATGAAGGACCCGATCGAGAAGGAGTTCAACAACCGGGTGGACATCTACCAGGTGCAGGCGATCCTGTCCTCCTTCGTCGTCCCCCGCTGACCCCGCGAGTCAGAGGGCGGCGGCCAGCCGGGACAGCGCGGCTGCGGCGGCGGCGCGGTCGGTGTCCGACCAGTCCCGGATCCGCTCGAGCAGCAGTTCGCGCCGGCTGAGCTGCAGCCGCTCGAGCGTCTGCTTGCCCTCGGCGGTGATCGACAGCACCGCGACCCGGCCGTCGTGCGGGTCCGGCGCCCGCGTCACCAGTCCGGCGCGCTCCAGGCGCTGCGCCTGCGGGGTGAGCGTGGAGTTGTCGATCTCGAGCATCGCGGCCAGCTCGCCGATGCGCAGCGGACCGCACGCGCTGAGCCGGGCGAGGACCGCCGCCGGCCCCCTGCTGAGGTTGCAGCGAGCGCGGCGCATGGCTTCCTCATGGAACTCACGCCGGGACGCCCACGCGATGATGATGCTCAACGCGCTCTCGATGAGGCGCACAGAGTCTTCCGCCGACATTGGTCCGCCAGCCTTCGATGGGAGTCGCCTGCACCACGACCTGTCTGCAATGTTAACGCCGCGGAACCTGATTGGCTGCGCCGGATTTTCCCGGTCACGGCGAGCTGCCGTAATGCCTGTCCAGATTGTGCGGCGGTCTGATATACAAAGTCATTAGCCCGGCTAAACAAAGTAACCTGTTCTAGTTTTCGGACGGTGATGGGTCCGCACGTACGCGCACACACGGACGCCCCCACGGCGGCGTCGGCTCCGTCGATGTCCGAATTGGAGCGGATCGCGGCGGTGTCGGCCGCCAAGATCACCGGCGAGAACTTCCCTGTCGCGTTGCGCGTGCTGCCTTCCCAGGCGCGTGATCACCTGCGCCGCGCCTACGGGTTCGCGCGCTTCGTCGACGACCTCGGGGACGCGGGCGAGCTCGCGACCGGCGACCG
This sequence comes from Pseudonocardiales bacterium, assembly GCA_032160775.1. Lineage (GTDB taxonomy): Bacteria > Actinomycetota > Actinomycetes > Mycobacteriales > Jatrophihabitantaceae > Jatrophihabitans. Next base: position 5,093 of record JAVHVB010000133.1, read on the forward strand.
GCTGGCCCTGCTCGACCTCGTCGATCGAGACGTGCAGGAACTCGCCGGCGGCCGGCCGGCGCTCGCGCCGGTGCGCGATCTTGCGCCGCTGGTGGCCGCGCACGACCTGCCGCTTCAACCGCTGCGCGACCTGATCGAGGCGAACCGGCGCGACCAGACGGTCCTCCGCTACGACACCTTCGACGACCTGCTCGGGTACTGCCGGCTGTCCGCCGCGCCGGTGGGCCGCATCGTGCTGGCGATCGCCGGCGTCGCGGACCCGATCGCGGCCCTCCGGTCGGACAAGGTCTGCGCCGCCCTGCAGGTGCTCGAACACTGCCAGGACGTCGGCGAGGACGCAGCGGCGGGCCGGGTATACCTGCCGGCCGCCGATCTTGGCGCGTTCCGGGTGCCCGACGCCGACCTCACCGCGCCGGGAACCTCACCCGGCCTGCGCCGCGTAATCGCCCTGCAAGCCGCCCGCGCCGAGCAGTTGCTCGCGGCCGGCCGGCCACTCGTGCGGGGCTTGCGCGGCTGGCCGCGGATCGCCGTCCTCGGCTACGTCGCCGGGGGCCGGGCGACCGCCGCCGCCCTGCGCCGGGCCCACCACGACGTCCTGGGCCGGCAGGTCCGGCCCGGCAAGGCGGGTACCGCCCTGCACGCAGCCCTGCTGGCGGTCGGTCGATGAAAACCGGAGTGAACGCTCACCTCCGCTTCGCGGTCCAAGATGGTCCGCGGAAGGTGCTCCAATGAGTGACAACGGGTTGCGCGCGGCCTACCTGGAGTGCGAGCGGATCACCCGCGAGCAGGCCGGCAACTTCTCGTGGGGCATCCGGTTGCTGCCGCCGGCCAAGCGCGGCGCGCTGTCGGCGGTGTACGCGATGGCACGGCGCATCGACGACATCGGGGACGGCCCGTTGCCCGCCGATCAGAAGCTGCGGTTGCTCACCCGGGCGCGCGCCGTCGCCACCGACCCGGCGAGCGCGCCGGACGACCCGGTCGCGGTCGCCCTGGGCGACGCGGCGCGGCGGCTACCGATCCCGCTCGGGGCGTTCGGGGACCTCGTCGACGGTTGCGAGATGGACGTGCGCGGGCAGACCTACGACACCCTCGACGATCTCGTGCTGTACTGCCGCTGCGTGGCCGGCTCGATCGGCCGGCTCTCGCTCGGCGTGTTCGGCCCGCCGGCCGGCGAGGCGGCGGCGCAGGCCGCGGAACTGGCCGACGCACTCGGCGTCGCGCTGCAGCTGACCAACATCCTGCGCGACGTGCGCGAGGACCTCGGCACCGGCCGGGTGTACCTGCCGAAGGCAGACCTCGACGTGTTCGCGTGCAGCGTCTCTGCACTACCCAGCGGCGATCTCGACCCTCAGGGTGGCGCCCTCGCCGAGCTGATCCGGTTCGAGGCCGCGCGCGCGTGGAGCTGGTACGACCGCGGTCGACAGTTGCTGCCCCTGCTCGACCGGCGCAGCGCGGCCTGCTGCGCGGCCATGGCCGACATCTACTTCGAGCTGCTGCGCCGGATCGCGGCCGACCCGGCGCGGGTCATGCGCGGACGGCTGTCGCTGCCTCCCCGGGACAAGCTGCGGGTGGCCGGCCGCGCCCTCGTCCGCGGCCGCGCCGGCGGCGGTGCCCGTGGCTGACGCACCCACGGTCGTCGTCGGCGGCGGCCTGGCCGGAGTCTCGGCAGCACTGCGGCTCGCTGACCTCGGCCGTCCGGTCGTGCTGGTGGAGAAGCGGCCGCGGCTCGGCGGTGCGGCCTTCTCCTTTCCCCGCGCCGGGCTCTGGGTCGACAACGGCCAGCACGTCTTCCTGCGCTGCTGCAGCGCCTATCGGTGGTTCCTCGACCGGATCGGCGCTACCGGCGACGTGGTGCTGCAGGACGCGCTGGACATCGCGGTACTCGCCCCGGACGGGCGGCGCGCCCGGCTGCGGCGCACGCCCGGCCTGCCGGCGCCGGTTCACCTGACGGCCGCGCTCGCCCGGTACGGCGTGCTGAGCCCGCTCGACCGGGCGCGTGCGGTGCGCGGCGCGCTCGCCCTGCGGTTCCTCGATCCGGGCGACCGCCGGCTGGACGAGCGCACGCTCGGCGGCTTCTTGCGCGCGCACGGGCAGAACGACGCCACCATCGCGGCACTCTGGGGCATCGTCGCCACAGCGACGCTGAACCTGGACCCGGACGAGGCCTCGCTCGCGCTGGCCGCGAAGGTCTTCCGCACCGGCCTGCTGGACTCCGCGCCGGCCGGCGACGTGGGCTACGCCGCCGTCCCGCTCGGCCGGCTGCACGACGACGCCGCGGCCAAGGCGCTCGCCGACGCCGGCGTCGAGGTGCTGACCGACGCGGCCGTGCGCAGCGTCACGCCGGCCGGGCCGGTGCAGGTCGAGACGGCGGACGGCCCCCGCACGATCGCCGCCCACGCCGCGGTACTGGCGCTCCCGCACCGCGAGGCGTTCCGGGTGACGCCGTCTCTCGCGCAGACTGCGGCCGCGCCGGCGGCCGGGCTCGGCGCCTCGCCCATCCTGAACGTCCACGTCGTCTACGACCGGCGGGTCACCGAGCTGGGCTTCGCCGCGGCAGTGGACAGCCCGGTGCAGTGGTTCTTCGACCGCACCGACGGCTCCGGGCTCGCCGCGCAGCGCCCGGGCGCGCAGTACCTCGCGGTCACCGTGTCGGCGGCGGCCGGGCTGATCGACGAGCCGAGCCGATCCGTGCTCGACCGGTTCCTGCCGGAGCTCGCGCGGCTGCTCCCCCATGCCGGCGCCGCGCACATCGTCGACGCATTCGTCACTCGCGAACGGCGCGCGACGTTCCGGCAGGCCGCGGGCAGCTGGGCCATGCGGCCGCGTCCGACGGACGGCCCGGACGGCGTCCTGCTCGCCGGCGCGTGGACCGACACCGGCTGGCCGGACACGATGGAGGGCGCGGTGCGCAGTGGCGTCGCGGCCGCCGATGCGGCCGCCGGAACCCCGCCCCACGAGATCAAGAGGTTCCCCGGATGACAGCTACCCGCGCCCCTCAGCACATCGTCGGTCCGGCCCCGGCCGTGCTCGCCCGGGTCAGCGACATCGTGCAGCCGGCCCTGCACGCAGCCGTCGGCACGATGTCCGACGACCGGATGCGGCTCATCGCGTCCTACCAGCTCGGCTGGTGCGACGAGCACGGCCGGCCGACCGCGTCCGGCGGAAAGGCCATCCGGCCGGCACTGGCGATCCTCTCGGCCGAAGCGGTGCTGGGCACGCCGGACTGCGGCATTCCCGGCGCGGTGGCCATCGAGCTCGTGCACAACTTCTCGCTGCTGCACGACGACGTGATGGACCGCGACGTCACTCGCCGGCACCGGCCGACCGGCTGGGTCGCGTTCGGCGAGGGCGACGCGATCCTGGCCGGCAACGCCATGCTCTCCCTCGCCGTCCAGGTGCTGATCGACACCGGCATCGAGGGCCGGCGCAGCCTGCCGCACCTGATGGCGGCCACGCAGCGGCTGATCAGCGGCCAGTCGATGGACCTCGGACTGGAGAACCGCGACCGGGCCGAGCTGGACGAGGTGCTGGCAATGGAGGCGGGCAAGACCGCGTCGCTGCTGGCCTGCGCCGCGTCGATCGGCGCGCTCGCCGCCGGCGCGCCGGACCACATGGTCCGCAGCCTCGAGGCGTTCGGCTTCGAGCTGGGCATGGCGTTCCAGCTCGTCGACGACATCCTCGGCGTCGTGGGCGACCCGGCGCGCACCGGCAAGTCCGCGTCGTCAGACGTCCGGGCCGGCAAGCGGAGCGCACCGATCGCGGCCGCGTTGGCCAGCGACACCGCGGCCGGCCGGCGGCTCGCCGAACTGTTCGCCGGCGGCCCGCTCGAGGACGACGACGTGGTCGAGCTCGCCATCTCGCTCATCGAGGAGGCCGGTGGGCTGGCCTGGGCCGGCCGCGAGGCAGACACCCGGCTGGCCCGCGCGCTCGAGCACATTGCCCCGCTGCAGCTCGCCGAGCCGGCCGCCGGCGGGCTGGCCGAGATCGCTTCGTTCATCGTCGGCCGCGACCGCTGACGGCCGGGAGGACACAGAGTCATGACGGCACAGACCCGACCCGAACTCGACGAGGTCACCCCCGCCGCGCTCAAGCGCGCGCGTGATCACCTCGTCGAGCGGCAGTCGGCGCCCGGCTGGTGGAAGGGCGAGCTGCGCACCAACGTCACGATGGACGCCGAGGACCTGCTGCTGCGCCAGTTCCTCGGCATCCTCGAGCCCGTCGATCTGGCCGCGGCAGCGCGTTGGATCCGCTCGCAACAGCGCGCCGACGGCACCTGGGCCAACTTCGAGGGCGGGCCGGCCGATCTGTCCACCACCGTCGAGGCGTACGCCGCGCTGCGCCTGGCCGGCGACGACCCGACGCTGCCGCACATGCGGCAGGCCCGTGAGTACGTCGTGGAACACGGCGGCATCGCGGCCACCCGGGTCTTCACCCGGATCTGGCTCGCGCTGTTCGGCGAATGGTCGTGGGACGCGCTGCCCGCCATGCCGCCGGAGCTCGTGCTGCTGCCGTCCTGGTTCCCGCTCAACGTCTACGACTGGGGCTGCTGGGCGCGGCAGACCGTCGTGCCGATCACCGTCGTCGCCACCATGCGTCCCGTCCGGCCGCTGCCGTTCACTCTCGCCGAACTGCACACGGGCCGAGCGACCGACCGCGGGCGTCCGGGACTGATCGGTTCGGCCTTCGCGGTGCTCGACCGCGGGCTGAAGCTGTATCACCACTCGCCGGTCAAGCCCGGGCGCCGGCTCGCCTTCCGGCAGGCGGCCGAGTGGATCCTCGCCCGGCAGGAGGCGGACGGCGGCTGGGGCGGCATCCAGCCGCCCTGGGTCTACTCGATCCTCGCGCTGCACCTGCTCGGCTACCCGCTCGACCACCCGGCGATGGTCGCCGCGATCGACGGACTGGACGGCTTCCTGATCCGCGAGGACTCGCCGGCCGGGCCGGTGCGCCGGCTCGAGGCGTGCCAGTCGCCGGTCTGGGACACCTGCCTGGCGCTGACCGCCCTGCTCGACGCCGGCCTCGGCGGCGACGACCCGTCCGTCGTGCGCGCCGCGCGCTGGTTGCTCGACGAGGAGATCCAGGTCAAGGGCGACTGGTCGGTGCGCCGGCCGCGCCTCGACCCGGCCGGCTGGGCGTTCGAGTTCGCCAACGACGGCTACCCGGACATCGACGACACCGCGGAGGTGGTGCTCGCGCTCGCCCGGCTCGGCGAGCAGTCGGTGCCCGGTGTGGCCGCTGCCGTCCAGCGGGGTGTCGACTGGGTCGTCGGGATGCAGTCGAAGGACGGCGGCTGGGCTGCGTTCGACGCGGACAACACCCGCCGCCTCGTCGAGAAGCTGCCGTTCTGCGACTTCGGCGCGGTCATCGACCCGCCGTCCGCGGACGTCACCGCCCACGCCGTCGAGATGCTCGCGCACCGCGGGCTGGCCGACACCGAGCCCGCCCGCCGCGGCGTCGCGTGGCTGCTCGCCGACCAGCAGCCGGACGGGTCGTGGTTCGGCCGGTGGGGCGCCAACTACGTCTACGGCACCGGCGCGGTCGTCCCGGCGCTGGTGGCCGCAGGAGTCCCGCCCGACGACCCGGCGATCATCCGCGCGGTCGACTGGCTCGAGCGACGTCAGAACGACGACGGCGGGTGGGGCGAGGACCTGCGCTCCTACACCGACCCCGCATGGCGCGGCCGCGGTGCGTCGACCGCCTCGCAGACGGCGTGGGCGCTGCTCGCGCTGCTCGCCGTCGACCCGGCGGCGGACGCGGTCGAGGGCGGGATCCGCTGGCTCGTCGACACACAGCGCGCGGACGGCAACTGGGACGAGGACCTCTACACCGGCACCGGCTTCCCCGGCGACTTCTACATCAATTACGAGCTGTACCGGCTGGTGTTCCCGATCAGCGCACTGGGCCGCTACCTCGCCGCAGTCGGGGACGACCTCCGATGACAAGTCGAGTGAACGCTCACCTCCGCCTCGCGGTCCACCATGGTCTGCGGAAGGTACGCACATGACAGACCTCCTCGTCATCGCCGCGCTGCGCACCGAGCGTCTGGCACTGGGCGGCGCCGCACCCGACACCGCCGTGGAGCGGTGTGGCATGGGTCCGGCGCGGGTGCGCCGCTGGCTGCCCCGCCTCGACGAACTCGCGCCGAGCGCCGTCGTCGTCGCCGGGCTCGCCGGCGGCCTCGACCCGGCGCTGCGCGCGGGCGACGTCGTCGTCGCCACCGAGGTGCTGGACGCAACCGGCGCGGTCGCACTGCCCGCCGGGGCGCCGCTGGTCGCCGAACTGCGCAACCTCGGCATGCGGGTCCACCACGGGCCGATCGTCACGACCGACCGGCTCGTTACCGGCCCGGCGGAGAGAGCCCGGCTCGCGAGCGGCGGCGCGATCGCGGTGGACATGGAGTCCGCGCCGATAGTCCGAGCGCTTGCCGCGCGGGCCGGGCCCGTACCGGTGGCGGTCGTGCGGGTGATCGTCGACACGGTGGACTCCCCGCTGGCCCGGCTGGCCACCATGTCGGCCGGCGTCCGCGCGCTGCGCACGCTGCGCCGCGCCGGCCCGGCGTTGCGCGCGTGGGCCGGGCTGGCCGCACCGCGGCAGGTCGTGCTGGCGGCGCCGCGTTCCTTCTGCGCCGGCGTCGAGCGGGCGATCGACATCGTCGAGGCGGCGCTGCGCCGCTACCCGCATCCGGTCTACGTCCGCCGACAGATCGTCCACAACACACACATCGTCGAGGACCTGCAGCGCCGCGGCGTCGTGTTCGTGGACGAGCTGGACGAGATCCCGGACGGCCACACCGTCGTCTTCTCGGCGCACGGGGTCGCGCCGACAGTGCGCGCCGAGGCGGCGCGCCGCGACCTCACCGTCATCGACGCCACCTGCCCGCTCGTCGCAAAGGTGCACACCGAGGCGCGCCGATTCGTCGCACGGGACAAGCAGGTGCTGCTCGTCGGGCACGCCGGGCACGACGAGGTCGAGGGCACCCTCGGCCAAGCCCCTGGGCGCATCGCGCTCGTCCAGAGCCTCGCCGACGCCGAGCAGGTCGAGGTGGCCGACCCCGACAACGTCGCGTTCGTGCTGCAGACCACGCTGGGCCTCGACGACGCGGCGGCCACCGTCGGCGCATTGCGCCGCCGGTTCCCGCTCATCGAGTCGTCGTCCAGCGACGACATCTGTTACGCAACCACGAACCGGCAGCGCGCGGTCGCTGCGATCGTGCCCGACTGCGACGTGCTGCTCGTCGTCGGGTCGGGCAACTCGTCGAACTCGCGGCGCCTCGTCGAGGTGGCCGAGGGCCTGGGCACGCCGGCGCACCTGATCGACGACGCCGCCGAGCTGCGACCGCAGTGGCTGTCGGGGGCGGAGTCCGTCGGAATCACCGCGGGGGCCTCGGCGCCGCCGCACCTCGTCGACGAGCTGATCGACACGGTGCGCGCCTTCGGCCCGGTCACCGTCCGCGAGCACGTCGTCACCACCGAAGATCTCACCTTCACCCTGCCTAAAGGAGTTGCTGGCTGATGCCTGTCCCGCTGCGCCAGTCCGCGCGAATCGGCCGCTACCTCATCACGCAGAAGCTGCGGAAGCGGGAGCGGTTCCCGCTGATCGTCGAACTCGAGCCGCTGTTCGCCTGCAACCTCAAGTGCAACGGCTGCGGCAAGATCCAGCAGACGCACGAGGTGCTGCGCCAGCGGATGCCGGTCGAGCAGGCACTCGCTGCGATCGACGAGTGCGGCGCACCGATGGTGTCGATCGCCGGCGGCGAACCGATGATGCACCCGCAGATCGACGTGCTGGTCGCTGAACTCGTCAAACGCAAGAAGTTCGTCTACCTCTGCACCAACGCCGAGCTGATCCGCAAGCGCTGGGACAAGTTCGGCTTCACGCCCTCGCCGTACTTCTCCTTCGCCGTGCACATCGACGGGCTGCGCGAGCGGCACGACGACTCGGTGGCCAAGGAGGGCGTGTTCGACGAGGCGATCGCCGCGATCGCCTTCCTCAAGGAGAAGGGCTTCCGGGTCACCACCAACTCGACCTTCTTCAACACCGACACGCCGCAGACGATCGTCGACGTGCTGAACTTCCTCAACGACGAGGTCAAGGTCGACAGCATGATGCTCTCGCCCGCCTACGCCTACGAGAAAGCGCCCGACCAGGACCACTTCCTCGGCGTCACCGAGACGCGGGAGCTGTTCGCCAAGGCGTTCGCGGACGGCAACCGGAAGCGGTGGCGGCTGAACCACTCACCGTTGTTCCTCGACTTCCTCGAAGGCAAGATCGACTTCGACTGCACGGCGTGGGCGATCCCCTCGTACTCGCTGCTCGGCTGGCAGCGTCCGTGCTACCTGATGGCCGACGGGTACGTGAAGACCTACAAGGAGCTGCTCGAGACGACCGACTGGGACGCCTACGGCCGCGGCAAGGATGCGCGGTGCAACAACTGCATGGCGCACTGCGGGTACGAGCCGACTGCGGTTCTCGCCACGATGGGCTCACTGCGGGAGAGCCTGCGCGCGATGCGCGAGCAGGCGTCCTAACCCGTCCCGGCGAGCGTCGTCAGCAGCCAGGTCAGTGAGCGCTCGGCCGTGCTGGTCGTGGTCAGCGTGCCGTCCGGACGGGTGATCCGGGCCGACGCGTCCGCGGTCGGGTTGTTGTCCCAGAGATAGCCGGTGTGCGTGTAGCACGGGGTGAGGTAGTCGACCCGCTCCGCACCGGCCAGCCCCACCGACGACGTCGCTGGCACGAAGTCGCAGCCCGCGCTGGACCCGGCGACCGACCAGGCGGTGCCACCGTCGCCCTGGGGCGGCTGCGGGTCGGAGTTCAGTTCGGTGATCAACGGCGAGCCGACGGCGAACTGCTGGCACTCGACCGTCTCGACCGGGCAGATCGACGACGCGCCGGTTCCGCCGTAGCCCAGATACGGCGTCGAGAAGGTCACCGCGTGCGTGACGGCGAGCGACGGGGGGAAGCGCGGGTCCTTGTGCGCGACCCGGTAGAGCAGATCGCGGATGATCAGCCCGCCCATCGAGACGCCCACAAGGTCCACTGGCGTTCCGTCCCGCGAATAGGACTGGTAGACGAACCAGCCGATATCGTGCGCGAGCTGGTCGATGCCCGCGTTCTGGTCGTAGTGCACGCGCGGCGTCCCGGCGGTGATCGCAGGGGCGGCACCGGTGGGGACGGTCGGCCCGTACCCGGTGATGTCCACGCCGTCGCGGTCGCAGGCGTAGTAGCTGACCGGCAACAGCGGGCCCTGCCATCCCCCGTGGGTGAGTTCGAGATACGCACCGCCCCAGATGCCGCGGGTCACGTCGGTGCCGGGACACGAGGTCGCGTTGTACCCGTGCACGAGGACGACCGGCGTGTCGGGCAGCCCGGCATGCAGCGGACGGGACGAGCTCGAACAGCCCACGGCGCCGGCCAGCAGCACCACCATTGCTGCTGCCGTCGCGACACGGAATCGTCCGATGTGGATCACTTCTGGTTCAGGAACTCCGTGGCGAGCGCGGCCGGCGCGCAGGCCAACCAGCCGTCGAGCAGCACGTCCCGCAGTTCGCGCTTGCCGATCTTGGGCAACTCGACGAGCACCGCGGCGTAACCGTCGAAATGCGGGATGGTGAACAGCGCGCCCGGATGCGCGGCCAGCAGCGCCGCTTTCTCACCGAGGTCGGCGGTGGTCACCGCGGCGATCGGGCCGGCCGGCGGCTGTTCATCGCCGAACCGCTTGATGTCGGCCTTGCTGAACGGCCGCTCCCAGGCGAAGACCTTGCCCCCAACCGCCCATGACCGGTGCCCGTGCCGCGCGGTCTCGCTGACCTCGGGCAGCGCCAGGGCGAGGCGCTCGACGTCGGCAAGAGTGGCCATCCTTCGACCGTACCTGTGCGAAATAGGCGAAACTTGTGCCGTGTCCTGGTTCCGGGCGGACGACTACTGGCTGTCCCGGCTCGTCTTCGAACGCGGCCTCGCCGCTGTCTACCTGATCGCCTTCCTCGTCGCCGTCAACCAGTTCCGTCCGCTGCTCGGCAGCGACGGCATGCTGCCCATCCCGCGCTACATCGCCCGGGTGCCGTTCCGGCGCTCGCCCAGCCTGTTCCACTGGCGCTACTCGGACAGGATCTACGCCGCCACGGCGTGGAGCGGCGGGCTGCTCGCCGCAGCCACCCTCGCCGGGCCGACCGGCTGGGCGCCACTGCCGGTCACGATGCTGATCTGGACGTTGATGTGGCTGCTGTACCTGTCCATCGTGAACGTCGGCCAGACCTGGTACGGCTTCGGCTGGGAGTCACTGCTGCTCGAGGCCGGGTTCCTGGCGATCTTCCTCGGCGACGACGACACCGCCCCGCCGGTCCTCACCCTGTTCCTGCTGCGCTGGCTGCTGTTCCGCCTCGAGTTCGGCGCCGGCCTGATCAAGCTGCGCGGGGACGCGTGCTGGCGCAACCTGACCTGCCTCGACTACCACCATGAAACCCAGCCGATGCCTGGCCCGCTGAGCTGGTTCTTCCACCGCCTGGCAAAGCCGCTGCACCGCGTCGAGGTGCTCGCGAATCACGTCACCCAGGTCGTGGTTCCGTTCGGCCTGTTCGCGCCCCAACCGGTCGCCGGCGTGGCGGCCGGCGTCATGATCGTCACCCAGCTCTGGCTGGTGATCAGTGGCAACTTCTCCTGGCTGAACTGGGTGGCGATTTTGCTCGGGCTGTCGGTGCTGCCCGACGGGTTCCTGCGCCATCTCGTTCCGGTGTCGCCGCCGGGCGGGCCGGGCGCCGCGCCGCTGCCCTTCGTGGTCGCGGTCGTCGCACTGACCGCGCTGTGCGCGGTGCTGAGCTGGTGGCCGGTGCGCAACATGCTCGGCAGGCATCAGCGGATGAACGCATCGTTCAACCGATGGCACCTCGTCAACGCCTACGGCGCCTTCGGCAGCGTGACCCGGGTGCGCCGGGAAGTCGTGGTGGAGGGGACCGCCGACCGGGAGCTGACGCCGGCCACGGTGTGGCGCGAATACGAGTTCAAGGGCAAGCCGACCGACCTGCGCCGCATGCCGCGGCAGTTCGCGCCCTATCACCTGCGCCTCGACTGGCTGATGTGGTTCGCCGGTATCTCGCGTGCCTACGCGCAGGACTGGTTCGGCGCCTTCCTCGCGAAGCTGTTGCAGGACGACCGGCCGACTCTGCGGCTGCTGCGCCGTAATCCGTTCCCGGATGAGCCGCCGGCGTACGTCCGGGCGCTCGTCTACGAGTACCACTTCACGACCTGGCGGGAGCGGCGCGAGACGGGCGCGTGGTGGAAGCGCACGCTGATAGGCGAGTACACGCCCCCGACCACGCTCGTTCCGCGCACCCCGTGACGCGCACTGCGCCGCTCGTTGACCCGACAAGGTGTCCGACATACGATATGGCGAAATTTCCGGACATTGCGGGGAAAACATGCGATTTCGATCGTTTCTGGCTCTCGCCGCCGCCTCGGTAGCGGCACTGGGCCTCATCGTCCCGGCGAGCGCATCAGCCGCTCCCGTCCAACCCGCCAGTGCTCAGCGGCTCATCTCGATCCGGGCCGCCTGCGCCACGGTCCAGCGGGTCGGCTTCGCGCACTGCAACGCGTCCCTGCTCGCCAGCCTCAAGGGCGTGCCGCACGCCGCTGCGGCCCCGAGCGGCTACGGCCCGGCCGACCTGAAGGCGGCCTACAACCTGGACACCACCAGGGGCACCGGCCAGACGATCGCCATCGTCGACGCCTACGACGACAAGACCGCTGAGGCCGATCTCGGGGTCTACCGCGCGCAGTTCGGATTGCCGCCGTGCACCACGGCCAACGGCTGCTTCAAGAAGGTGAACCAGAACGGCGTCCAGGGCTCCTACCCGTCGAACAACGTCGGCTGGGCGCTCGAGATCAGCCTCGACCTCGACATGGCCTCCGCCGTGTGCCCGAACTGCAAGATCCTGCTCGTCGAGGCGACGAACAACCAGAACGCCAACCTGTACAAGGCCGTCGACCGGGCCGCGCTGATGGGCGCCAACGTCATCTCGAACAGCTACGGCGGTTCCGAGGCGGCCACCGAGACCAGCGACGACGTGCACTTCAACCACCCGGGTGTGGCGATCACGGTGAGTTCCGGTGACGCCGGCTACGGCGTCGAGTACCCGGCCGCATCGCGGTACGTCACCGCGGTCGGCGGCACCACGCTCACCCGATCGGGCGGCAGCTTCACCGAGAGCGCGTGGAGCGGTGCCGGCAGCGGTTGCTCGGCCTACGAGGCGAAGCCGGCGTGGCAGCACGACGCGGGGTGCGCCCGGCGCACCGTTGCCGACGTCAGCGCGGTCGCCGACCCGAACACCGGCGTGGCGGTCTACGACTCCAACTGCAACGGCTTCCAGCAGCTGATCGGCCAGTGCTTCAAGGGGTGGGGCATCGTGGGCGGGACGAGTGCGAGCGCGCCGATAATCGGCGGCGTGTACGCGCTGGCGGGCAACTCCGCGTCGGTGAGCTACCCGAGTTCGCTGCCGTACGGCAACACCGGCGCCCTGCACGACGTGACGTCCGGCAGCAACGGCTCGTGCGGCGGGTCGTACCTGTGCACCGCGGGGGCGGGCTACGACGGGCCGACCGGACTGGGCACGCCGAACGGCTACGGGGCCTTCTGACCAGGGCAGGGGACGGCTACCCGGGTGGCGAGCAGCTACCCGGGTAGCCGACTGCGGCGAGCATGCCGCGGGTCCGCGCGTCGGCTGTGACCGCGATCGTGCTCGGCAGAGCGGCCGCGGGCAGCACCCGGAGCCGACCGGCACCGTGGAGCATTCCGATGAGGTCGGTCAGCTCGCTGCCCGAATCGACACTCAGCGCACCGGTGACGGCCCACAGCACGCGCTGCAGCCGCACCGGATCCCATTTCAGCCCACCCGCAACCCGGCGCAGGGCGTCGAACACGGCGCCCGCGTTGTGCGCGCGCTCCCGGGCGCCGGCATGTTCGCGCAGCCGCTGCCAGACGCCGTCGACCAGGTGCTGAGGATGCCGCGACCGAACGAGCGCGAGCGCCTGCGGGCCGTCCAGGTGCACCGCACCGGTGGCCTCGATCTCGAGGTCCACGCTCGGGTCGCGCACCGGCGCGGGGATCCGGACGGTGACCCCGCCGGCGGCGTCGACGACCGAGGCGAAGCCCTCGCGGGTGAGCACGCCGATGTGACCAACTGCCACTCCGAGCGTGCGGCACAGCCCGTCGACGAGCTCCTGCGGCCCACCGCTGTCCAGCGCCAGCGCGGCACGCTCCACCCCGCCCTGGGCGGTGCCGAGCAGCAGGTCACGGGGTACCGAGACGATTGACGCCCGTGGCGCGCCGCTGTGCACGAGCAGGATGACGTCCGCGCGCTGGCCGGCGTAGCGCGGTGACTGGTGCGCGTTCGGGAACGCGTCCGAGCCGATGAGCAGCCAGGTCGTGCCGGGCCCGTCGTCCGGGAGTCGAACCGGGAAGTGGTCCAGCCGGGCCTCGAGCATGAACGCGTCGACCCCGCCCGCGAACACAAGAGTGCAGAGCAGCGCGGCGAGCACGACAACCGCGTCCTTCGCCCGCTGCCACCTGGCGGAACGGCCGGGCGCGGCAGGCGGCGCGGTGTCAGCGGCGGTGACGTCCGCTGTCATGGCCTCGGATCGCAGCGACGGCGCGGCGTGGTCGGCCGAGGAACACGAGCAGCACGCCGAGGGCCAGCGCGAGCACTCCGACGCCCAGCTCGCTGCCGGTGTCGCTGCCGGTGTTGGCGACGCCGCCGCTCGACGTGCTCGTGGCGTCGACGGCCGGAGATGACGGCGGACCGCCGGAGCCGCCAGCCGAGCCGTTGGCGGCGATCAGAACATGGTCGGCGTCGGTGCGTGCCTGCGGGTAGACCGTCTCACCGAAGTAGTTGTCGCACGTCGCGTTCACGAGGTAGACGCCGTCGATCGGTGTCTCGATGTCGATGGTGACGGACCAGCGCCCCTTGGCGTTCGGTTCGGCGGTGAACACCTGCCCGGGCGCGCGGTCGAGAGTCACCATGACCGACGCCGGCGCGTCCTGCGGCAGGCAGCCGCGGCCGTAGACGGCCAGGCTCGCTTGATCCTCGCCGCTCGGGCCGCCCGCCTCGTACAGGTACAGCTGGAGATCCAGCGGCGGGCCGACCCGCGGTTCGGCGTTCGCGGCGTGCATGGGTGCCAGCGCCGCGATCAGCGCCAGCGTGGCGAGGGAGATCAGTCGTCGCATCATGAGCGGCGGTGCTGTCCGGGGACGCGTGCGAGAGCCCGGCGCGGCCGGCCGATCCCGACGAGCAACAGCCCGAGCACGACTGCCCCGAGCCCGAGGGCCAGTTCGTTCATGGTGCGCGGGCCGGTGTTGGCGACGCCGCCGTCCTCGATCGGCGGGCCGCCCGCGCCGCCAGCGCCGCTGCCCGACCCACCGGACGCAGCGGGGACGGCCACCAGGATGTGGTCGGCGTCGGTGCGTGCCTCCGGGTAGACCGTCTCACCGAAATAGTTGTCGCACGTCGCGTTCACGACGTAGATGCCGTCGATCGGCAGGTCGATGTCGATGTCGAGGTACCAGCGACCGCTCGCGTCGGGTTTGGCGGTGAATACCTCGCCGGGCGCCCGGTCGAGGGTCACCATGACCGACGCCGGCGCGTCCTGCGGCAAGCAGCCGCGGCCGGAGACGGACAGGCTGCCGCGCTCGTCCTCGCCGGACGGTCCCTTGTAGAGGATCAGCTGGAGACCGAGCGGCGGGCCGACCCGTGGCTCGGCGTTCGCGGCGTGGATCGGGAGCAGGG
>JAVHVB010000134.1:0-11106 GCA_032160775.1 Pseudonocardiales bacterium
CTCGCCGGAGTCGCCGACGATCTCTCGCCAGCCCTGTGGAACAGCCGCCTCGATGCTGACCCGCGCTTTGATCTCAGGCGGCAGCACCTGCTGCCGGTACGCCTCGGTCTGCGCGGCGAACCACTCGACGCACGGCATCGACACGACCCGGACGGACGTTCCGTCGGCCTCGAGGGTCTCGCGCGCCTGTAGGGCGAGCGACACCTCCGACCCGGTCGCGACAAGGATCACTTCGGGCAACCCGGCGGAGCCCTCTTCGAGGATGTAGCCGCCCTTGACGGCGTCCTGGACCTTGACCGGATCGAGCACCGGCAGGTTCTGTCGAGACAGGGCCAGGCCGGCCGGGCCGTCGGTCTTCTCCAGGATCGCCCGCCAGCAGACCGCGGTCTCGTTGGCGTCGGCGGGCCGAACCACGTCCAGGCCGGGGATGGCCCGCAAGGCCGCCAGGTGCTCGATCGGTTGGTGCGTCGGCCCGTCGCCGCCGAGTCCGATCGAGTCGTGCGTCCACACGAAGGTGGACGGGATCCGCATCAGTGCAGCCAGCCGCACCGGCGGACGCATGTAGTCGCTGAACACGAGGAAGGTGCCGCCGTAGACCCTCGTCCCGCCGTGCACGGTGATGCCGTTGATGATGGCGCCCATGGCGTGCTCGCGGATGCCGAAGTGCAGCGTGCGCCCGTACGGGCCGCCCGGCCACTCCTTCGTCTGGTGCGCGGCCGGGATGAAGCTCGGCTCACCCTCCATGGTCGTGTTGTTGCTCTCTGCAAGGTCCGCCGATCCGCCCCACAGCTCGGGCAGCACCGGTGCCAGCGCACCGAGCACCTTGCCCGACGCGGCCCGGGTGGAGATCGAGTTCGGCTTGCCGTCCTTCTCGACCGGGAAGGCGGGCAGGGCGTCGGTCCAGCCGTCCGGCAGGCGCCGCACCCGCATGCGGTCGAGGAGCGCGGCGCCCTCCGGGTTGCCTGCGGCCCACGCGTCGAACTGCTGCTGCCACTCCGCGTGTGCCTCGCGGCCGCGGTTCACGACGTCGCGGGCGTGCGCCAGGACGTCCTCGCCGACGGCGAAGTTGGCCCCCGGATCGAAGCCGAGGATCTCCTTCGTCCTGCGGATCTCGTCGTCGCCCAGTGCCGCACCGTGCGCCTTGCCGGTGTTCTGCAAGGTGGGCGCCGGCCAGCCGATGATCGTCCGGACCGCGATGATGGACGGCTTGTCGGTGACCGCCTGCGCCTTCGTGATGGCCTTCTCCAGCGCGACGACATCCTCGCCGGAGTCGACCCGCTGGACGTGCCAGCCGTAGGCCTCGTAGCGCTTGAGGACGTCTTCGCTGAACGCCACCGCGGTGTCGTCCTCGATGGAGATGTGGTTGTCGTCGTAGAACATGATCAGGTTGCCGAGCTGCTGGTGCCCGGCCAGCGAGGAGGCCTCGCCGGAAATGCCCTCCTCCATGCAGCCGTCGCCGGCCACCACGTAGATGTAGTGGTCGAACGGCGACTCGCCCCATGCGCTGTCCGGATCGAAGAGGCCACGCTCGCGCCGCCAGGCCATCGCCATGCCGACGGCGTTCGCGACACCCTGACCGAGCGGTCCGGTGGTGACCTCGACGCCTGCCGTGTGGCCGTACTCGGGGTGGCCGGGGGTCTTCGAGCCCCAGGTGCGCAGCGACTCCAGATCGGACAGCCCGAGCCCGTAGCCGGACTGGTAGAGCTGGATGTACTGGGTCAGCGACGAATGGCCGTTGGACAGGATGAACCGGTCCCGCCCGATCCAGGTGGGATCGGTGGGGTCGTGCCGCATGATGCGCTGATAGAGCAGGTAGGCGAGTGGCGCCAGGCTCATCGCCGTGCCGGGATGGCCGTTGCCGACCTTCTGCACGGCATCGGCCGCCAGCAGCCTGGCGGTGTCGACGGTTTTCGTGTCGAGTTCGGTCCACCAATCGGGGTGCGTCACGTTCACGCCGTCGTTCGGCACTGCGCCTCCTGTCGCCTCGGGTGGCGGTATCGGGGTCGATTTTGGCCCGATGCCTGACGGTGTCGTACCCCAACATCCAGCGTAGCCACATCGGCGGTCGCAAAGAGTGCCGAAAAGTGACGAGTTCCCTTGCCGCACGGTGAGCCCTGCTGCGGTCCGACGGGGTGCGGCGGATACCCTGATCGCGTGACGCAGAGCCCCGTCGTGCCGGTCGAGCCGGCGCTGTCGTACCAAGCGGTCGACGAGGGCACACTGGCTCCGGTCGTGCGGTTGCGCACGGTCGCCCCGCGCACGCGCAGCCGGGTCGCGTCGTTCGTCGCGTTGACCAAACCTCGGATCATCGAGCTGCTGCTCGTGACCACCCTGCCGTCGATGATCCTGGCCGCGGGTGGGCTGCCCGACTGGTGGACGGTCGTCGCGACGATGGTCGGCGGAACCCTCGCGGCAGGCAGCGCGAACGCGCTGAACTGCTACGTCGACCGGGACATCGACGCCCTGATGCGGCGCACCACCCACCGCCCGCTGGCCCAGCACGACGTGTCGCCGCAGGCGGCGCTGGTGTTCGGGCTCACCCTCGGCGTCCTCGCGATCGGGCTGATGGGTTCGGTGACGAACTGGCTGGCCGGCGGTCTCACCGCCGCGGCCATCGCCTTCTACGTCGTCGTCTACACGATGCTGCTCAAGCGGCGCACCGCGCAGAACATCGTCTGGGGCGGCGCGGCCGGCTGCATGCCGGTGTTGATCGGGTGGGCGGCGGTCACCGGCTCGCTGGCCTGGCCGGCGGTCGTCCTCTTCGCCGTGGTCTTCTTCTGGACGCCGCCACACTTCTGGGCGCTCGCGATCCGCTACCGCGAGGACTACGCCCGGGCCAACGTCCCCATGCTGCCGGTGGTCGCCTCGCCGATGCGGGTCGCGACCGAGATCGTGGCCTACGCGTGGGTGACGGTCCTGACCTCGCTGCTGCTCTGGCCGGTGGCCACCGGCTGGATGTACGGCGTGCTCGCCGGGCTGGCCGGCGTGGCGTTCCTGCTCTCCGCGCACCGGCTGCTCGCGCGCACCCGCGCAGGCAGCAACGCGAAGGCCGCCATCCAGTTGTTCCACCTGTCGAACAGCTACCTCGCGTTCGTCTTCGTCGCGGTCGCGGTCGACACCTTCGTGCGCTGAGTGCTCGGCTGATGCCGGCCGTCCTTCTCGCCACGTGTGACGAGCTACCGGATGGGGACGAGGACGGCGCGCTCCTGCTCGACGCGCTGACCGCGCGCGGGGTCTCGGCCCGCTGGATCGCCTGGACCGACCCGGACGTCGACTGGTCGGCGGCGCTGGTGGTGTTGCGGTCGACCTGGGACTACACCGTCGACCGCGACCGCTATCTCACCTGGGTGGCCGGCCTGCCGCGCGTGCTGAACGAGGCCGCCGTGGTGCGCTGGAACACCGACAAGGTCTACCTCGACGACCTGGCGTCGGCGGGCGTGCCGACCGTGCCGACGGCGCTCGCCGCGCCCGGGGAACGGGTGGAGTTCCCCGGCGGGGTGGCCGAGTTCGTCGTGAAGCCGTCGGTCGGTGCCGGGTCGCGTGGCGCCGGCCGCTTTACTGCTGACCGGACCGCCGCGGCCGCCGAGCACGCCGCGCAGTTGCACGCGGCCGGTCGCACGGTGCTCGTCCAGCCCTATCTCGAGGCCGTCGATACGGCCGGCGAGACGGCGCTCATCTATGTGGCCGGCCGGTTCTCGCACGCGGTGCGCAAGGGTCCGATGTTGCCGGCCGGTGTCGCCCACCCGGTGCACGGTTGGGAGCTGTTCGTCGAGGAGCGGATCCAGCGGCGGGTTCCGGAGCCGGCCGAGCTCGCCGTCGGCACGGCCGCGCTCGGCGCGGTGCGCGATCGGTTCGGCGCCGATCAGCTCTATGCCAGAGTGGATCTGCTGCCGACTCCGGACGGCCCGGTCGTGGTCGAACTCGAACTCACCGAGCCGTCGTTGTTTCTGCAGTACGGCGCGGCGGGTAGCGATCCGGCCATGACGTTCGCCGCGGCCATTGCGGAGCGCACATGAGTGTGCCGGTGGGCACGACCAATACCTTTCCGGCGCTGGCCGCCGAGCGGCTGCGCGCACTGCGCCGGATGAAGGCGTTCGCCGGCGGCCTCCTGCTTCTGGCGGCGATCGTCTATGTGCTGTGCCGGGCGCTGACCGACGGCGACGGCGGCTGGGGGTATGTCGAGGCCGCGGCCGAGGCGTCCATGGTCGGCGGCCTGGCCGACTGGTTCGCGGTCACCGCGCTGTTCCGGCACCCGTTGCGGCTGCCCATCCCGCACACGGCGATCATCCCGGCCAAGAAGGACCAGATCGGCGCGGGCCTCGCGGGCTTCGTCCAGGAGTACTTCCTGACCTCGGAGATCGTCTCGGAACGGGTTGCGGCCGCGCAGGTTCCCCGGCGCCTGGGTGAGTGGCTGGCCGAGCCCGCGCACGCACACCGGCTGGCCGAGGAGGTGAGCAGCGCCGTCGGCGGCCTCGCCGGCGTGCTCAACGACGACGATGTGCGCAGCTCGGTCGCCGCGTTCGCCGACCGGCGGCTGCGTCAGCTGGACATCGCGGCGCTGCTGGCCCGGCTGCTCGACGCGATCTGCGACGCCGGTCAGCACCAGGCCGCGCTCACCACCTTCCTGCGCGGGGCGCGGAAGTACCTCGAGGCCAACCGGGGCGAGTTCCGCGACTGGCTCGGCCAGGAGTCGCCGGAGTGGGTACCCGAGTGGCTGGACGAGCGGGTGTTCAACAAGGGGTTCAGCCTGCTCCAGGACTTTGTCGAACAGGTCGTCGAGGACGACGACCACGGGCTGCGCCGCGGGTTCGACACCCAACTGCGCGAGCTGGCCGAGCGGCTGCGCTCGGACCCGGAGCAGATCGCCAAGGTCGAGGCGGCCCGCGATCAGCTGCTGGAGCACCCGCGGATCGCCGAGTATCTGGGCAACCTGTGGGATTCGCTCAAGCAGTTCCTGCTGCGCGAAGCCGATGATGCCGGATCGGATCTGCGCCGGTCTGCCGAGACACTGACGATCCGGTTGGGCCAGGTGCTGCGCGACGACCCGGAGATCGCCGGCCGGGTCGACGCCGGGTTGCAGCGGCTGACCCAGCACGTCGTGACCCACTATGCGGAGGACCTGACGGCGGTGATCAGCACGACGGTCGAACGGTGGGACACCGAGGAGACCAGCAACCGACTCGAGCTCCAGGTCGGGCGAGATCTCCAGTTCATCCGGATCAACGGCACGGTCGTCGGAGCGCTGGCCGGCCTGGCGATCTACGCCCTCTCCCAGCTGTTCTGACGGATCACTTGCTCGGCTGGGGCAGATCCTTGCAGTGGATCTTCGGATTCGCTCCGACGTAGTTCAGCGGGCCGGCGAGGATCGTCACGGTGATCGTTCCGACCGATGCGCAGTTCGCCTTGGCTGAGCTGTAGTAGTCACGCTGAGCGGCCGCGATCGCGCCAATGACCAACCAGACGACGAGCACGAGCCCAAGGATTCGGCCGACAAACATGGCTTTTACCTACCCGGCTACGCCCGGCTCGTACCGCTTGCGGAACGCGATGCAGTAGTCGCCCTGCATCCACTCCGGCGGTTCGTCCCACTCCAGGTACGTCTCGCCGCGGAACTCCATCCCCGGCACGCTCTCGATGACCCGGGCCATGTCCCAAGCCAGCGGGGTGACTTCGCCCTCGTGCCGCATGTTGGCGACGTTCACCACGATGTGCCCGCCCGGGTGCAGGACGGCGGCGATCGCCCCGAACGCCTGGCCCAGCTCGGCGAGGTAGCGGTCGTAGTCGGCGTCGAGGGTCTCGTAGCCCGTCAGCGGATTCCACGGGTGATTGCTCCGCGGCATGTACGGCGGCGAGGTCAGACAGAGGTGGAAGTGGCCGAGGCCCAGGTCGGCCAGTTGCCGCGTATCACCCTCGATGACCTGCGTCTTCGGCCCGACCCGGCCGCGGACGATCTCGACCCGCTCCGGCAACAGCTCGATTCCGACCGCATCCCGGCCGAGTCGCTCGCTGACGACGAGCGTCGTGCCGAACCCGGCGAACGGGTCGAGCACCCGGTCGCCGGGCGCGGTGAACTCCTCGAGGACGGCACGGACGAGCTGCTCGGTGAAATGGACCTCGTCGTCCGCCTCGTCGAGCTGCTCAGCCTCGAAGTCGGCCATCGACAGCCGCATGAGCCGGTCCATCACGCAGGCGGCCGCACGTCGTTGGCGGTGAGCAGCACCGCCAGCGCGCCGACCCAGACCAGGCAGGCGCCGAACATGTGCAGCCCCACCAGCACCGGCGGCACGTGCAGGAAGTACTGCGTGTAGCCGACGGCGCCCTGCGCCAGCTCGACGGCGAGCAGGGCGGCGGCGACTCGGCGCAACGGCGCCGCGTGCAGTGCGGCGGCGACCGCGAGTACGCCGACGGTGAGGCCTACGAGCACCATGACCAGATCGGCGTGCAGCTGGGCGAGCCCGCCGATCGGCAGGTCGATCCGGCGCACCTTGCCGTCGGTGAGGTCCCCGGCGTGCGGGCCGGCGCCGGTGACCACGGTGCCGGCGGTGAGCACGAGCGCGGTCGCGCCGGCGAGCACGCAGGTGAGCAGCCGGGCGGGCCGGGGGACACCGACCGCCGGAGGGGCCGCGACGCGCCACCAGAGCAGGAAGGTCGTCGCGATGATCGCAGCGGAGAGCAGGAAGTGTGCGGCGACCAGCCACGGGTTGAGGTCGGTCAGCACCACCAACCCGCCGAGCACCGCCTGCGCCGGAACGCCGAGCAGCGCCAGCAGCGCCAGCCGGACGTGCGCGCGCTGCCGCCAGGCGGCGAGCAGGGTGAGCAGCAGGGTGACGCCGACGAGGAAGGTCAGCGTGCGGTTGGTGAACTCGATCGCGCCGTGGACGCCCAGCTTGTCGTTCGGCACCAGCCGCCCGCCGCTGCAGCGCGGCCAGGTCGGGCAGCCCAGCCCGGAGCCGGTCAGCCGTACGGCGCCGCCGGTAACCACGATGCCGATGTTCACGATCACCGAGGCGAGCGCCAGCCGGCGCAGCGTCGCCGGCGCGCCAAACCACTCGGTGAGCGTGCGCAGCCCGCGACGCGGCGCCGGCGGGCTGGCCGGCTGGGCGGCGACCGCGGAACGCCCGGTCACTCCCACCGGAACCACCGAGCGGCCGCCGGCACCGCGAGGGCCGCCCACACCAGCAGGGTCAGGGCGTCGCGCACCGGGAACGCGCCGCCGTCCTGCAGGACCTGGTGCAGGCCGTGTGACAACGCCGCGGACGGCACGAACTGCAGGACGTCCTGGCCGGCCTGGCCGAAGCGGTCGAGCGGGATCGCGATGCCGCCGGCGAACAGCAGGACCAGCCAGATCAGGTTCGCCGCAGCCAGCGTCACCTCGGCGCGCAGGGTGCCCGCGACGACCAGGCCGATGCCGCCGAAGGCGGCGGTGCCGAGGACCACGAGCAGCAGCGCGACGAACGGGTCGCCGTGCGGGTGCCAGCCGAGCAGGAAGCCGAACCCGCAGATGAGCACGAGCTGGACGAGCTCCAGCAGCAGGATCGCGAGGGTCTTCCCGCCGATGAGCACGGTGCGCGGCAGGGCCGTGGCGCCGAGCCGCTTGAGCACGCCGTACTTTCGCTCGAAGCCGGTGCCGATCGCCAGGCCGGTGAACGCGGCGGACATGACGGCGAGGGTGATGATGCTCGGCACGACGAAGTCGATGCGCCGCGGTGTGCCGAGGGAGTACAGCAACGGCAGGTTGAAGAAGAATTCGAGCAGGAGCGGGATGAGCAGCGTCAGCCCGACCTGCTCGCCGTTGCGCAGGAGCAGCCGGAATTCCAGCCCCGTCTGCGCGGCGAGCATCCGCGAACGCGGGGCGGCGCCGGGTGCCGGGGCGAACCGCCCGGCTGTGGCGGCGGCGTCACTCATGTCCTGAGCTCCCGGCCGGTGAGGTCGAGGAAGACGTCTTCGAGGGTGCGCCGCTCGATCGCTAGTTCGTCGGGCAGGACGTCCTGGGCGGCGAGCCACGCGGTCACCTGGGCGAGCAACTGCGGGGTGAGGTCCCCGGTCACCACGTAGCGGCCCGGCTCCTTCTCCAGGGCCAGCGTCCCGTCCGGCAGCATTGTCAGCAGTGCCTCGACGTCGAGGCCGGGAACCGCCTTGACCCGGAGCTGCCCCTCGGCGCCGGACCGGGTGAGTTCCGCCGGGCTGCCCTGCGCCACGACGCGCCCGGCGTCGATCACCACCACCGAGTCGGCCAGCTGCTCGGCCTCGTCGAGGAAATGCGTGGTGAGCACGACGGTGACGCCGTCGGCGCGCAGTTCGCGGATCAGCTCCCAGGTGCCGCGCCGCGCCTGCGGATCCATCCCGGCGGTCGGCTCGTCCAGGAAGACGAGCTCCGGCCGGCCGACGAGCGCGAGGGCAAGGGAAAGCCGCTGCTGCTGCCCGCCCGACAACCGCTTCACCGCGGTCGCGGCGACCTCGCTGAGCCCGACCGTCTCGAGCAACAGCCGGGGCGGCACCGGGTGCGCCGCGTAGGCGGCGAACAGGTCCAGCATCTCGGCCGCGGTGGCGCCGGTGTAACCCCCGACGCCGCCCTGCAGCATGACGCCGACGCGCGGTCGTAGCTCGGCCGACGACGGGTCCAGCCCGAGCACGCGCACGGAGCCGGCGTCCGCCCGCCGGAACCCTTCGCAGACCTCGACCGTCGTCGTCTTGCCGGCCCCGTTCGGCCCGAGCAGGGCCAGTACGGTGCCGCGTTCCACGGTGAGCGAGAGGCCATCGACGGCGCGCAACGCGCCGTAGCACTTGACGAGGTCGACGACCTCGACCGCTGCGGCCCCGCTCTGCACCCCGTTAGTCTAGGAATGCCGCGATAACGGCTCCGAGCAGGCAGCGGGTCAGCCGGCGAGCTTCATGCTGGAGCCGAAGGTGTCGACGTACTCCTGGCCGGAAAGCCGCTGGACCTCGGCGCGCACCTGTTCGGTGACCTCACGCAGCACCCGGGCGCTGCGCTCCTCGGCGCTGCGCCCGGAGAAGTCGAGCGCCGGCCCGAAATGGACGGCGACGGGCCGGCGCCGCCACAGCTTGCCGTCCGGCGGCTGGACGTCGCGGGTGCCGATCAGGCCGACCGGCACCACCGGGGCGCCGCTGCGCAGCGCGAGCCGGGCCACCCCGGTGCGGAACTTGTACAGCCGGCCGTCGCGCGAGCGGGTGCCCTCGGGGAAGATGCCGAGCGCCCGGTGCTCACCGAGCACCTCGACGCCGATCTCGATGACTGCCGCCGCCGAGCGCATGTCGCCGCGCTCGACCGGCACCTGGCCCATCCCGTGGAAGAACGCCGCCATCGCCCGGCCGCGCAGCCCCGGGCTGGTGAAGTACTCGGCCTTGGCGAAGTAGAAGACCTGCCGACGCGCCCCGATCGGGATGAAGAGCTGGTCAGCGAACGACTGGTGGTTCGCGGCGAGGATCACCGGGCCGGTGGTCGGGACGTGCTCGACGCCGGTGATGACGGGTCGGTAGACGGCCCGCAGCGCCGGCGCGAGGGTCAGCTCCAGCGTCCGGTACAGCACGCCCCGAATCTATCGTGCGAAAGGACACGCACCCCGGCCCGCAGGACACGGACGATTTAAGTCATAATGGTGTTGTGAAAATCCAGCCCGGCACGCAGACAGGCCTCATCGCGGCCTGCGAACGCCCGGCTGACCGCACCCGCGACCTCGTGGCCCGGACGATTCTCGAGACCGGCCCGCAGCGCGCCGCCGATCTGGCCGCTCGGCTCGGGCTGTCCCCGGCGGCCATCCGCCGGCACCTGGACGCCCTCGTCGGCGACGGCCTGCTGGTCGAACGCGACCCCCGGCCGAGCGCGCACCGCGGCCGCGGCCGCCCGCCACGGACCTACGCGCTCACCGACGCCGGCCGCGCCGCGTTCCCGCACGCCTACGACGACCTCGCGAACACCGCGCTGCGGTACCTGCGCGAGACCGGCGAGGCGGACGCCGTGCAGCGCTTCGCCGAGCACCGGGCTGCGACCCTGGCCGTTGCACTGCGCGACAAGGTCGACGCGACTGCGCCGCTCGCCACACGCGCAGACGCTCTCGCCGGAGCCCTGTCCGAGCACGGATACGCTTCGACCACGCAGGCGGTCGGCGTCGCTGGATCTGTCCAAGGCGTCCAGATCTGCCAGCACCACTGCCCGGTCGCGCACGTCGCCGCGGAGTTCCCCGAACTCTGCGAGGCGGAGACGCGTGCGTTCGAGCAGGTGCTTGGCACGTACGTCCAACGACTGGCCACCATCGCCCACGGCGACGGAGTCTGCACCACGCACGTCCCCACCCCTCCCGGGAGGAATGCATGACGACCACTCCAGAGCGCGTCCTGACCCAGGACGAGCAGATCGACGCGATCGGCCGCTACGGCTTCGGCTGGGCGGACACCGACGTTGCGGGCGCCGGCGCCAAGCGCGGGCTGTCGGAGGCTGTCGTCCGCGACATCTCGGCCAAGAAGAGCGAGCCGGACTGGATGCTGCAGCGCCGGCTGCGGGCGCTCTCGATCTTCGAGAAGAAGCCGATGCCCACCTGGGGCTCGGACCTGTCCGGTATCGACTTCGACAACATCAAGTACTTCGTCCGCTCGACCGAGAAGCAGGCGGCGACGTGGGACGACCTGCCGGCCGACATCAAGAACACCTACGACAGGCTCGGCATCCCGGAGGCGGAGAAGCAGCGGCTGGTCTCCGGCGTGGCGGCCCAATACGAGTCCGAGGTGGTCTATCACTTGATCAACGAGGAACTGGAGCGGCAGGGCGTCTTCTTCCTCGACACCGACACCGCGCTGAAGGAGTACCCAGAGCTGTTCGAGGAGTACTTCGGCTCGGTCATCCCGTCCGGTGACAACAAGTTCTCCGCGCTGAACACGGCCGTGTGGTCGGGCGGCTCGTTCATCTACGTGCCGAAGGGCGTGCACGTCGAGATCCCGCTGCAGGCCTACTTCCGGATCAACACCGAGAACATGGGCCAGTTCGAGCGAACGCTGATCATCGTCGACGAGGGCGCGTACGTGCACTACGTCGAGGGCTGCACCGCGCCGATCTACTCGTCCGACTCGCTGCACTCCGCGGTCGTCGAGATC
>JAVHVB010000135.1:0-5492 GCA_032160775.1 Pseudonocardiales bacterium
GTACTGCGAGGTCTGAAAGTTCTTCGGCATGTCCGGGTAGAAGTAGTTCTTCCGGGCGAAGCGGCACCAGGTCGCGATCGAGCAGTTCAGCGCAAGACCGATCCGGATCGTCGACTCGATCGCCATCACGTTGGCGACGGGCAACGACCCGGGCAGTCCGAGGCACACCGCGCACACCTGGGTGTTCGGCTCGGCGCCGAACTCGGTCGCGCAGCCGCAGAACATCTTCGACGCGGTGCCGAGCTCGACGTGTGTCTCGAGGCCGATCACCGGCTCGTACCGGGCGATCACATCGTCGTAGGTCAATACAGTCATGCCGATAGCTCCGGGGCGAAGGCGAGGACGGATTCGGTGGCGGCCTCGAAGGTGGCCGCGACCCGGTAGCAGCGGTCGTCAGCGAGCGCCGGGGCCATGATCTGCAACCCGACCGGAAGCCCTTCGGACAGTCCGCACGGCACCGAGATCGCCGGCGTGCCGGACAGCGACGCCGGCAGCGTGCACAGGTCGTTGACGTACATCGCCATCGGGTCGGCCATCCGCACGCCGATGCCGAACGCGACGAACGGCGAACTCGGCGAGACGAGCACGTCCGCCGTCTCGAAGGCGGCGGCGAAGTCGCGCGCGATCAGCGTGCGTACCTTCTGCGCCTGCCCGTAATACGCGTCGTAGTACCCGGACGACAGCGCGTAGGTGCCGATCATGATGCGCCGCTTGACCTCCGCGCCGAACCCCTCCTCGCGGGTCAGCGACATGACCTCCTCGAGCGAGTTCGCCCCGTCGTCGCCGATCCGCAGGCCGTAGCGGACAGCGTCGAAGCGGGCGAGGTTCGACGAGCACTCGCTCGGCGCGATCAGGTAGTACGCGGCCAGCGCGTACTCGAAGTGCGGGCAGCTGACCTCGACGACGTCGGCGCCCAGGCCGCGCAGCGTCTCGACCGCGGCCTCGAACGAGGCGAGGACGCCCGGCTGGTACCCCTCGCCGCCGAGTTCGCGCACCACGCCGACCCGCAGGCCGGCCAGGCTGTCGGTTGCCGCCCCCTCGCGCGCCGCAGCCACCACCGGCGGCACCGGCGCGTCGATGGAGGTCGAGTCGCACGGATCGTGCCCGGCGATCACCTCGTGCAGGAGCGCAGCGTCGAGGACGGTCCGGCCGAACGGGCCGGCCTGGTCGAGCGAGGACGAGAACGCGATCAACCCGTAGCGGGACACGCCGCCGTAGGTCGGCTTGTGTCCGACGACGCCGGTGACGGCGGCCGGCTGCCGGATGGAGCCGCCGGTGTCGGTGCCGATCGCGAGCGGTGCGAAGTAGCCGGCCACCGCGGCCGACGAGCCGCCGGAGGAGCCGCCGGGGATCCGGCTGAGGTCCCACGGGTTGCGGGTCGGGCCGTACGCGGAGTTCTCCGTCGACGAGCCCATCGCGAACTCGTCCATGTTGGTCTTGCCGAGCATGACGATGCCGGCGTCCTTGATCCGCCGGGTGATCGTCGCGTCGTAGGGCGGCTTCCAGCCTTCGAGGATCCGTGAGCCGGCCGTGGTCGGGACGTCCTTGGTGACGACGACGTCCTTCATCGCCAGCGGCACCCCGGCAAGCGGGCCGAGCACCGATCCAGCGGCGCGCGCGTCGTCGACCGCACGCGCTGCGGCGAGCGCGCCGTCGATGTCGAGGTGGAGGTAGGCGTGCACGGACGGGTCGATCGTGTGGATCCGGTCGAGGTGGGCGGCGGTGACCTCGACGGCCGCGACCTGCCCAGCGGCGATCAGTTCCGCCGTCTCGGCCGCGGTCAGCCTCGTCAGGTCGTCAGCCGCGGTCATGCTTCCTCCGCCAGGATCCGCGGCACCTTGAACTTGTAGTCCTCGATGTCCGGCGCGCAGGCCAGCACGGCGTCTCGCGGCAGCGACGGGACGACCTCGTCGGCGCGGAAGACATTGGTCATCGGCACGGCGTGCGAGGTGGGCGGGATGTCGTCGGCCGCAACTTCGCCGACCCGGGCGACCGCGCCCAGGATGACGTCCAGCTGGCCCGCGAACACGTCCAGTTCGGCCTCGGTGACGGCCAACCGGGCGAGCCGAGCCAGGTAGGCGACATCGGCGCGGCCGATCCGGCCGGCGGGCGCCTCCGGTGCGGCGTCGGCGGCACCGACGGCAAGGTGGCTCTCGGCGGAGAGCGGGGATTCGGACACGATTCGCGAGTCTACGGACCGTGGCACCCGGTAACGATCCGGATACATAGGTACGAGAGGGTGGGGGCGTGTCCTACCTGCTGCGCCTGACCCTGCCCGACCGGCCGGGTGCTCTCGGCGCGGTGGCGTCGGCGCTCGGCTCGGTCGGCGCCGACATCCTCAGCGTCGACGTGATCGAGCGCTCCCCCGGCAGCGCGGTCGACGACTTCGTGGTCGAGGTCCCGTCGGGGACCCTTGCCGACTCGCTGGTGACCGCTGCAGCGAGCGTGTCGGGCGTCCACGTGGAGTCGATCCGGCCCTACGCGGGCCAGCTCGACCCGCACCGCGAGCTGGAGTTGCTCGACGCGCTCGGCCGCGACCCGGAGTCGTCGTTGCCGGTGCTCGCCGACGGCGTCGCCCGGGTCTTCCGGGCGGGTTGGGCGCTGGTGCTCGCCCAACCGGTCGCGGGTCAGGCGCGGGTGCTCGCCAGCGGCGGCGCGGCGCCCGAACTGCCGTCGGTACGGGCGCCGTGGTGGCCACCCGCGCCGGCCCGGCCGCTGGCCGCCGACGACGCGTGGGCGCCCAGCGACTGGAGCCGGCTGGGCACCGAGCTCGCGGTGACGCCGCTCGGCGAGCTGGCGCTGCTGATCGGCCGGCCGGCGCTGCGCTGGCTGCCGTCCGAGTTGGTGCGATTACAGCACCTGGCGGCCATCGCGGCGAGCGTGGCGAGCGTCGCCCAATCGCACTGAGCCGACCTGACGCACTCTTGCGCCCGTCCGGCCGCCGCCGCGGCAAGGATCAGCCGACAGGCGCTCGTTCGTCGGCCGACGGCGACGCGATCCGCGGCTGCACGTCATGCGGCGCCGTCCCCGGTTCGTCGGCGGGCCGAGCGTGGCGCCGTTTCCGCAGCCGGGTGACGGCGCGACCGACCCGCCGTTCGAGCGGCGGCGTGAGCCACGGCAGGACGGCCAGCACGAGGCCGGCGGCGAGCCACCCGCCGAACACGTCGTCGACCCAGCCGCCGAACACGATGCCGAGCGGCAGCGTGACGTAGAGGTTGAGCGAGCCGAGAACCACGCTGACCGTGGCCCGCGCCCGGCTGAACGAGCGATCGACGACCCGCTGCGCCGGCGGCGTCAGCCACGGCAGGCTGATCAGGACGAGGGTGCCGGCGAGCCACCCGCCGACCACGTCGGTGAACCAGTGCGTCTTGAGGTAGAGCGTCCCGATGCCCACGAGGACGGCGAGCACCGCCCCCGCCACGGCAGCTTTCGCGCGGTGCCGCACCGGAACGAACATCGCCACGAGCCCGTACATCACCACCGCGTTGGAGACGTGCCCGGAGGGGTAGATGTCTCCGCCGGAGAACAGCTCGCCGACGGCGTGGCCACCGCGCGGGCCGAGCCTGCCGGTCCCGAGCTTGACCACGCCGACGCTCAGGTTCAGGGCGACGAGCGCGACGAGCAAGGTCACCATCGGACGGGACGACCTCGTGCGCCACGCCACCAGAAGTAGCAACGGCACGACGAACTGGGTCACCGGGCGGCGCTGCCCCAAATCCACGATGCCGCGCACGATGTGCAGCAGCCCCGGGTACTGCTGACGCCATGTGACGCCGCCGACCCAGTGGTCGAGGTTGAGCACCGGGCTGCGCACGATCACCGCGATCGTCAGCGCGACGTAGACCGCGAGCACGATCCCGAACACCCGAACCCGGAGCGGCAGGGACCCCACGCGAGCGCGGAGGCTTGCGCGGTGGAGGTGACGATCGCGGGTACGGATGTCCATCAGTCTATTTGTGGCATTCCCACCACGCCCCGGCCTTTACGCTGCACCCCATGCCGAAGTGGACCGCGGACGACGTTCCGGACCAGTCCGGCCGGTCGTTCATCGTCACCGGGGCGAACAGCGGCCTGGGCGAAGCGACCGCGCGGGTGCTCGCGGCCCGCGGTGGCCGGGTGGTCCTGGCCTGCCGCAACGTCGACAAGGGCGCGGCGGCCGCGACGCGGATGACCGGCGACGTCTCCGTGCGCCGGCTCGACCTCGCCGACCTGGCATCGGTGCGTGCCTTCGCCGAGCAGACCTCGCCGTTCGACGTGCTGGTGAACAACGCGGGCGTGATGGCGATCCCGCTGCGCCGCACCGCGGACGGCTTCGAGATGCAGCTCGGCACCAACTTCCTCGGCCACTTCGCGCTCACCGTCCGGCTGCTGCCGTCCATCGCCGACCGGGTGGTGACCGTCTCGAGCAACGCGCATCGCTGGGGGCGCATCGTTCTCGACGACCTCAACTGGGAGCGCCGGCGCTACCGGCGCTGGTTCGCCTACGGCCAGTCGAAGCTTGCCGACCTGATGTTCGCCTACGAGCTGGACCGGCGGTTGCGGCGCGCAGGCTCGGCGGTGCGCTCGGTGGCCGCCCACCCGGGCTACGCCGCTACCGAGCTGCAATCCGGCACCGAGTCGCCCGGCGAGCGGATCATGGCGCTCGGTAACCGGTTGATCGCGCAGAGTGCCGAGCGCGGCGCGCTGCCCCTGGTCTACGCCGCCACCATGCCCGATGTGCTCGGGGGCGGGTACTGGGGTCCGGGCGGTCTCGCCGAGTTGACCGGTCACCCGACGCGGGTCAGTTCGTCCAGGTCGTCCAGGAACACCGGGACCGCGGCCCGGCTGTGGACGCTCGCCGAAGAACTCACCGGCGTCTCCTTCGGCTGATCCGGCGCGGTCACCCCGCCTGCCGGTTCCGGTGCGGGCCGCCGGCGTGCGCGCATTCGTCGCACTGCGGCGATCACCTGATCGGTCCAGCGCTCGGCGTGCGGCAGGAGGGTGGGCAGGGCGAGCAGGACGAGCGCGCCGGCCAGCCAGCCCCCTACGACGTCACTGAACCAGTGCGTGCGCAGATAGACGGTGCTCAGCCCGACGGTCACGGACAGGAACACCGCCGCCGCGATCGCGAGCTTTCGCCACCGTGCGCCGACGATCCAGGCGACGAGCCCGTACAGGACGACGGCGTTCGAGACGTGGCCCGACGGGTAGATGTTGCCGCCGGCGAAGACGTCGTGGACGTCGGAGTCGGCCACGTGCATCGGGCCGACGCGCCCGGTCGCGTACTTCACGATGCCGACGGTCACGTTGAGCAGAACGAGCGCGGAACCGAGCATGACGAGTGGCCGCTTCGAGCGGCTGCGCCAGGCGATCCAGACGAACACCGGAAGGAAGGTCAGCGTTGCCGGCCCGCGCTGGCCGAAGATCACGTAGCCGTTGATCCACGGACGCCAGCCGGGGTGCGCGGCCTTGAGGTGCAGGCCCGCGAGGTACTGGTCGAAGTCCAGCACAGG
>JAVHVB010000136.1:0-5685 GCA_032160775.1 Pseudonocardiales bacterium
TCGAGCGTTCGATCCGCTACGCCATCGAGCGCAAGCGCGCGCAGCACACCCAGGAGCAGTTGCGCGAAGCGCGCTTGAGTGCGGCCGAGCAGGCGCGCCTCGAACGCGGGCTCCTGCCGACCCCGCTCCTGCGCACTGCCGGCATCAGCTGCTCCACCTACTATCAGCCCGGCCGCGACAACGCCGTGCTCGGCGGCGACTTCTTCGACGTCGTCGAGACGCCGGACGGCCGGGTGCGCGCGGTCATCGGCGACGTCATGGGCCATGGGCCGGACGAGGCCGCGCTCGGCGTGCACCTGCGTGTGGCCTGGCGCTCGCTGCTGCTGGCCGGCACCCCGGATGAGCAGATCCTGCCCACCCTGGCCGAACTGCTGGAGGCCGAGCAGGACCAGCGGCGCCGGTACGTGACGGTGTGTGACGTGACGATCGATGCCCGCGGCGCGACGATCCGGCTGGCCGGCCACCCAGCGCCGATCATGTCCGTGGGCGGCTCCTGCGTCTATCCCGAGCTGATCGTCGGCCCGCCGCTCGGCGTCGAGCTCCCCCCGGAGGGCGCGCGCTGGGCGGACAACACGCTGCCGATGCCCCCGGGCAGTTCGATCCTGCTGTACACCGACGGGCTGCTCGACGCGTACTCCGTCGACGCGGGATCGAACACTCTCGGGATCGGCGAACTGGTCGACGCGGTCCGGCAGTGCCTGCACGCCGACGACGCGGTGCCGAACTGGATCTCCCGGCTCGTCGGCAACGCACCGCGCCAGTCGGTCGACGACACAGCGGTTGTCCTGGTGAGCGTCGAGCACCGGTGACGAAGCGGGCACCGGCGCGGTCGCCGAGCCTGCGCCGCCGGATCGGACGCTCCGCGGCGATCGTCGGCGCCGTCCTGGTGGTTCTCGTCGCCACCGTCTCGATCGCGACCGTCCAGTTCGTGCAGGCCGGCAACCGGTTCGTCTACCGGTGGCAGCCTGCCGTGTCGGCCACCGACCAGATGCTCACCGACCTCGTCGAGCAGGAGAGCAGCGTGCGGGCCTACGCGCTCAAGGCCGATGCGGCCTTCCGCGCGGACTACGAGCGGTACGTCGCCGACTTCCGTGCCGACTTCGCGCGGGCGCAGGACAAGACGGCCGTCGACGACGAGCTCACCCGGTCGATGCAGGACCTGCGCGCAGCCGCCCAGAGCTGGCAACGCACCATCGCGTCGCCGGTCATCCAGCGCGTGAGTACCGGCCGGCCCGGCGGACCGGCGCTGATCGCCGGCGCCGGCGCGATACGCACGTTCGCCGACCTACGCGACCGCGCGGACGCCTTGACGGCGGCCGTCCAGCGGCGCGCGGACGAGGCGCGCGACGTCCGCGCCCGCTTCGCGATCGTCTACGTCATCGCCATCGGGCTCACCGTCGTGATGCTGGTGGTCATCGCAGCGGCGATCTGGCGCGGCCTGCACCGCCTCGTGCTCGAACCCATCGATCGGCTTGCCGACCAGACCAGGCGGGTGGCCGGCGGCGACACGTACAAACAGATCGCGCCGACCGGTCCGCCGGAGTTCATCGCGCTCAGCCGCGACGTCGAGGCGATGCGCCTGCAGATCGCCGGCCAGCTAGCGCGCGCCGAGGAGATCCAGGAACAGCTGCGGCAGCGCACGGCCGAGCTCACCCGCTCGAACGACGACCTCCAGCAGTTCGCCTACGTCGCGTCCCACGATCTGTCCGAGCCGCTGCGCAAGGTCGCGAACTTCTGCCAGTTGCTCGAGCGGCAGTACGGCGACCAGTTGGACGATCGGGCCAAGCAGTACATCGACTTCGCCGTCGACGGCGCCAAGCGGATGCAGGCGTTGATCATGGATCTGCTCGCGTTGTCGCGGGTCGGCCGGACCACCGACGCGTTCGTCCCGGTAGCGCTCGACGCAGCGCTGGACCGGGCGCTGGACAACCTCGGCGACCGGATCACGTCGTCCGGCGCCCGCATCGAGCGGCTGACCCCGTTGCCGACCGTGCTCGGCGACCCGTCGCTGTTGAGTTCGCTGTTCGAGAACCTGGTCAGCAACGCGGTGAAGTACCGGCGCGAGGACGTCGCGCCGGAGATCAGGATCTCCGCCGAGCACGGCGGCGACGAGCACCTCTGGACGATCTCGGTCAGCGACAACGGGATCGGCATCGACCCGCAGTACGCGGAAAAGATCTTCGCGATCTTCCAGCGGTTGCACCTTCGCGACAGCTACGGCGGGACCGGAATCGGGCTCGCGATGTGCCGGAAAATCGTCGAATTCCACGGCGGACAGATCAGGTTGGAGCCCGTACAGTCGCAGTCCGGGGCAGTTTTCACGTTCGTCCTTCCGGAAGGTCCCGCTCTTGCCCAATCACGTGACTGACCCGCCGCGCCGGCCCCTCGGGGTGCTGCTCGTGGAGGACGATCCCGGCGACGTGGTCATCGCTCGCGAGGCGTTGCGCGCAGGTCGGCTCGAGTCGCGGCTGAGCGTCGTGTCCGACGGGGTGGAGGCGATGTCGTATCTGCGGCGAGAGGCCGGCTACGCCGACGTCGAACGTCCGGACCTCATCCTGTTGGACCTCAACCTGCCGCGGAAGTCAGGTCACGAGGTGCTCGCCGAGGTCAAGGCCGACCCGGAGCTGCGCAGGATTCCCGTCGTCGTGCTGAGCACCTCCTCGGCGATCGAGGACGTCGACCTCAGCTACGAGCTGTACGCGAACGTGTTCGTCACCAAGCCGGTCGATTTCGACCACTTCACCGCCGTGGTGAAGCAGATCGACGACTTCTTCGTCTCGGTCGCCTCCCTCCCGGGCGGGGAGCAACCCCGTTCCTGATCGACAGTTAGAACGGCGGACCCCGGGGGAACAGTGCTGCCATGACAGTGCGCATCGGGACCATGTCGATCGACGGCACTCCCATCTCCGAAGCTGACCTGGCTCGTATCGAAGCCGAGGAGAAGCTCCACGCAGAGCAGCAGCGCAAGACGGTCCGGGTCGTCGCCGGGTGTGCACTGGACGCCAACGACTGCCGGGATCTGCTGTCGATGCTCGGTCTCGACCAGGACGTCGTCGCCGCGGCGCGGACCCGGCCGGCGACGCAGCGCCCCGCCGGCAAGCGCCCGCGCCGCCGCTCCGCCGCGTAGCCCGCAGGTCCGTCCCGCACCGGACCGAACCTCCGTCGGGCTGCCCACCGCGCTGACGTAACCTCCTGCTCCGTGACGGAAGGCTTCGAGCGCAAGAGCGTGCCGGCCGATGGCCAACGGCTCGCCTACCTGGAGTCCGGGCCGGCGGACGGACCCGTCGTCATCCTGTTGCACGGACTCGCCTCGGACGCCGACACCTGGGACAAGGCGGTCGGCCCGCTCGGCGAGCGCGGCCTGCACGTCTTCGCGCTGGACCTGATCGGTCACGGCGCGTCCGACAAACCGGACAGCAGCTACCTGCTCAGCGACTTCGCCGACTCCCTCGGTGCGTTCATGGACGCGCTCGGGCTGGCTCGGGCGACATTGTGCGGGCACTCGTTCGGCGGTGCCATCGCGATGTACTTCGGCACCCGGCACGCGGGCCGGGTCGAGCGGATCGTGCTGGTCTCGGCCGGCGGGCTCGGCCGCGAGGTGCATCCGGTGCTCCGGGCGGCCGCGCTGCCGGTGGCGCCGGTGGTGTTGCGGGCCGCACTGCGCCCCCGGCTCCAGCGGCTGTACCGGCGTCCCGGGCTGCACCGCGCGTTGCGGCTCACGCCGGAGAACGTGGTGAACCTGCGTCGGGCCGCGCGTGCCCTCGGCACCGACGCCGGACAGGCCTCGTTCTTCGCCTCACTGCGCGGGGTGATCGCACCGTCCGGCCAGCGCGCTGCCTCACAGGAGATGCGCGAGTTCGCCGAGCAGGTGCCGATGCTGCTCATCTGGAACGAGGGCGATCCGGTCATCCCGGTCGCACACGCGCGCGCCCACGCCGAGCGGGCCAAGCCCTACAGCCGGGTCGTGGTGTTCCCGAGCCGGGGGCACGAGCCGCACCGGCGCAGCGTGGACCGGTTCGCGGACGAGGTGGCCAGCTTCGTCCTCGCCTCTGATTCCTAGCATTTGGGAATGCCGTCCCTCATTATGAGACTGCGGCTAGGCTGACCCGATGCGCGACCAACGGCGGTGGACGATCCTCGCGGTCGGCACCTTCGCGCAGGCGGCGACCTGTTGCTTCCTCTACGGCGTCCCGATGCTCGTGCCGGCGTTCCGTGCCGACGGGGTGAGCCTGTTCGGGGCGAGCCTGTTGGTCAGCGCGCCGATGGTCGGCCTGCTGTTCACCCTGATCGTGTGGGGCGCAGTGGCCGACCGGATCGGTGAGCGGGTCGTCATCATGACCGGCGTGGGCATTGCCGCCGGCCTGCTCGGCATCGCGGCGCTCACGCCCGGGCCGGTCGCGCTCGGGGCGCTGTTCGTCCTCGCCGGCGCGTTCGCCGCGTCGGTCAACGCAGCAAGCGGACGGGTGGTCATGGGCTGGTTCCCGGTCGGCGAGCGCGGCCTCGCCATGGGCACCCGGCAGACGGCGCAGCCGCTCGGCGTCGCGCTCGCCGCGCTCGGCCTGCCGCCGCTGGCCCGCGCCTCGGGCCCCTACCTGGCGGTGCTGTTCCCGGCCGGGCTGTGCGCGCTGGCCGCCGTCCTCGTGTTCCTGTTCGTCACCGACCCACCCCGGCCGGCCCGGACGCCGGACGCCCCGCCGGCGCGCTCGCCGTACCGCGGCTCGACCGATCTGGGCCGGGTGCACCTGGCGAGCGCGATGCTGGTGGTCCCGCAGTTCGCGGTGTCCGCGTTCACCCTCGTCTACCTCGTCGGCGAGCGCGGCTGGGACCCCGCCGCCGCGGGCCGGGTGATCTTCGCCGCGCAGCTGGCCGGGGCTGCAGGCCGGGTGGTCACCGGCGTGTGGTCCGACCGGGTGCGGTCCCGGCTGCGGCCGATGCGCCAGCTGGCGGTGGCGAGTGCAGCGTTGATGGCGCTCATCGCGCTCGGCGCAGCCACCGGGTCGGTGGTCGTCGTGTTCGCGCTCGCCGTCGCCGCGGTGATCACCGTCGCGGACAACGGGCTGGCCTACACGTCGGTCGCCGAACTGGCCGGGCGCGAGTGGTCGGGCCGCGCGCTCGGTGTGCAGAACACCGTGCAGAACCTGGCCGCGGTGGCCACGGCACCCTTGCTCGCCGCGGCGATCGGCGACACCCGGTACGCGCTCGGGTTCGCGCTCGTGGCGGTGTGCCCGCTGATCGCGGTACCGCTCACGCCGGTGCGTGCGGAACGGCGGCGCTCAGCGGCTCAGGACGTCGCTGCTGCCGAGGTCCTCGCGGCCGAGGTCGCGGACTAGCAGCCCAACTACGATGACCGCAGGGCGCTTTCGGGCGGGAGGGGCCGTCCGTGGAGATCCATACGATCGGTTTCACCAAGTGGACCGCAGAGGGCTTCTTCGAATGCCTGAAGTCGGCCGGGGTCACGCGCCTGATCGACGTTCGGCTCAACAACTCCTCGCAGCTCGCCGCGTTCGCCAAGCGCGACGACCTCCGGTACTTCCTGCGGACGATCTGCAACGCCGACTACTTGCACGAGCCGCTTCTTGCACCTACGCAGGACATGCTCGACGACTACAAGAAGCGGAAAGGTTCGTGGCCGAGCTACGCGACCCGGTTCCTCGACCTGATGGCTCAGCGACGAGTCGAGCACCA
>JAVHVB010000137.1:0-3566 GCA_032160775.1 Pseudonocardiales bacterium
GGTGAAGCTGATCGCCACTGGCTTCGGTGAGGTTGCGACCGCGGTGAACAACGCCTTCGCCTACCTCAACCCGGGCAAGTCCGCCTTCCCCGGTCACCTGTCCGACTACGCGCCGGCACCCGGCGAGACCGTGACTGCCTCACCCACAGCAGGATGACCCGGACGTGATCGTCGGCGTGGGGATCGACGTCGTACCTGTCGACCGGTTTGCCGAGTCGATCGCCCGCACGCCCAGCCTCGCCGACCGGCTGTTCACCGTGGCCGAGCAGCACACGCAGTCGGGTGCGCAGCGGTCGGCCGAGTCGCTCGCCGCGCGGTTCGCGGCGAAGGAGGCGCTGGCCAAGTCGCTAGGCGCCGGCGGCGGGATGCTGTGGACGGACGCCGAGGTGGTCGTCGACGACGCGGGCCGGCCGTCGCTCGCCATCACCGGGACCGTCCGCGAGCGCGCCGACGCGCTCGGCGTGACCAGCTTGCACCTGTCGATGTCGCATGACGGAGGCATCGCCTCGGCAACGGTGATTGCGGAAGGCTGAGTCGGATGAAGGGCGTCTACACCGTCGAGCAGGTCCGGGCCGCCGAACAGGCGCTTCTGGCGCGGATGCCAGCCGGGGCACTGATGGCCCGCGCCGCCCAGGGACTCGCGGTCGAGTGCGCCGCGCTGCTCGGCCGCGTCTACGGAGCGCGGGTCGCGCTGCTGGTCGGCGCCGGCAACAACGGCGGCGACGCCCTGTACGCGGGCGCGGACCTCGCCCGGCGCGGAGCGGCGGTGCGGGCGTTGTTGCTCGACCCGGACCGCGCACATGGGGGCGGCCTCGCGGCCCTGCAGCGGGCCGGCGGCCGCGTCGTGCCGGCCACGGCCGCACAGCTGGATAGCGCAGATCTGGTCGTGGACGGGATCGTCGGTATCGGCGGAACCGGCGGTCTGCGGCCGGTCGCGACCGAGCTCGCCGCGGCCGCCGCGGACCTGCTCACCGTCGCCGTCGACGTCGCATCCGGTGTCGACGCGGACACCGGCGCGGTCGACGGCGCGGCTGTCGCCGCGGACGTGACCGTGACCTTTGGCGCGCTGAAGCCGGGCCTGCTCGTCGGCGCCGGGGCTGCGCACACCGGGGAACTGCGGCTGGTCGACATCGGGCTCGGTCCGGAGCTGCCGGCGGCGATCACCCACGTGCTCGAGGCGGCGGACGTCCGCGCTCTGCTCCCGGTCCCCGGTGCGGCGGACGACAAGTACACCCGCGGAGTCGTCGGCGTGATCGCCGGTTCCGACGCCTACCCCGGGGCCGGCGTGCTCACCACCGGCGCCGCGGTGCACGGCGGGGCCGGAATGGTGCGCTACGCCGGCAGCGCGCCGGACGCGGTTCGCGCGCGGTATCCCGAGGTCGTCGTGCATGCGGACGCCGACCCGGCCGAGCTTCGGGTTCAGTCATGGGCGGTCGGCCCGGGCATCGGCACGGACGACGTAGCCGCGGGGCTGCTCGCGGCGGCGCTGGCCGCCGACGCCCCGGTCGTCGTCGACGCGGACGGGATCACCGTGCTCGCGGGGCGGCGCGACCTGCTGGCCGGTCGCTCGGCGGCGACCGTCCTGACCCCGCACGACCGCGAGTTCGCGCGGATCGCCGACGGCCCGTCCGCGGACCGGTTGGCGAGCGTTCGGGCAGCGGCCGCCGCGCTCGGCGCGACTGTCCTGCTCAAAGGCAACGCGACGGTGGTTGCCGCCCCGGACGGCCAGGCGTGGATCAACCGCACCGGCACGCCGTGGCTCGGCACGGCCGGATCGGGCGACGTGCTCACCGGGCTGATCGGCGCATTGCTCGCGAGTGGCCTGCCCGCGCCAGTGGCCGCGGCCGCCGGCGCGTTCGTCCACGGCGTGGCCGGTCAGCTCGCCGCCGCCGACGGACCGCCGTCCTCCGCCGACGTCCTGGACGCACTGCGCCGAGCTCTGCACGTCATCGCCGTCGACTGACCGTGTTTGCATTCGTCCCGGTGGCTAACGCGCGGAGTTAGCCCCGTCGCCGGATGCAAAGGCGGGGTGGATGAGGCGGTCCACGGTCGCCACTGCGGCGATGACCGCCACCGAGCAGATTGCGAGCGTCAGCCTGGTGACGTGCGGCGTGAGCGCGCCCAGTGCGGCGACCGCGGCGACACCGGCCAGCCGCGGCCAGGACGCCCGTCGCCAGACGACCGCCTTGAACAAAGCGTGCCCGGCGAGGAACAGCGCCACCCCGCCCAGCAGCAGCCAGCCGAAGGTGGCGTCGCCGGTCTGGGTCGGGTGCTCGAACAACCGCTCACCGGCACTCGCCTCGACGATGATTCCGCCGACGATCACCGGATGGATCCAGTGGAACGCGTTGCGCGCCAGCCGGCCCGGATCGGTCGACTCCGCGATCTCGCGTGCGCTGTCCTCGGCCGCGCGGTCGAAGTAGATCCACCACAGACCGACGGCGCCGACGAAGGCGGTGACGAAGGTCGTCACCGCGTGGGCGTCGAGTCGGTCGACGTCGAAGCGAGCGCCGATGACGATGATCGACTCGCCGAGAGCGATCAGCACGAAGGCCTGGCACCGCTCGGCGAAGTGGCTGCCGTCGATCGTCCAATCCGTGGTCTCCGAGCGGCCGAGGCCGGGGAAGTAGAAGCCGAGTGCGGCGCCGACGAGATCGATCGCGACCGAACCCGCCCACAGCGCCTCGCGGGCGTGTCCGTCCACCGCGGCGCCGGCCAGCATGACGGCGCTGCTGACCGTCGTCCAGGGCAGGATCCGGATGAACACCAGCTGCAGCCGCTCCCCGCGCAGGGCGACGATCACGAAAACCGCCCGGCCGGCCTGCATCGTGACGTAGGTGATCGCGACGAGCCACCCGCGGTGGGCGAACGCGTACGGGATGCCGGCTGCGAGCAGCAGGCTCCCGAACATGAGCACGACGAGCATCGCCCGGGCCTGCGTGCGGTCCGGGTCGAGGTAGTTCACCGCCCAGGTCGTGTAGACCCAGATTTGCCACACCATGGCAAGCAGCACCGCGGTCTGCACCGCGCCGCCTACGGTGTCGTGCTCGCCGAGGAAGCGGGCGAGCTGGGTGACGGCGAAGACGTAGACCAGGTCGAAGAACAGTTCGATGTTGGTGACCTCGTGAGCGCCGTCTTCGTCGCGCCGCAGCCTCGATCCGCCCGAAGTCACGAGCCCTACTATTCCGGGTTTGCGAGGATGGCGGGGTGCAGCGAACCGAAGCCGTTGTCGACCTCGGCGCGATCCGCGACAACGTCCGGACGCTGAAGGCCGGCACGAGTGCCGACGTCCTCGCCGTCGTCAAGGCCGACGGCTACGGGCACGGGCTGGTGCCGTCCGCCCGCGCCGCCCTCGACGGAGGGGCGAGCTGGCTCGGCACCGCGA
This sequence comes from Pseudonocardiales bacterium, assembly GCA_032160775.1. Taxonomy (GTDB): domain Bacteria; phylum Actinomycetota; class Actinomycetes; order Mycobacteriales; family Jatrophihabitantaceae; genus Jatrophihabitans. Next base: position 3,386 of record JAVHVB010000137.1, read on the forward strand.
TCGTGGACGAAGCGCTCGAGCTGCGCGCAGCCGGAATCGCCGCGCCGGTGCTCGCCTGGCTGTGGACGCCGGACGAGGCGGGCACGGTCGGCCGCGCGCTCGCCGCCGGCATCGACCAGTCGGTCAGCAACCAGTGGCAGCTCGAGGCCGTCCTCGCCGCCGTGCGGGCCTCCGGCACGAG
>JAVHVB010000138.1:0-4099 GCA_032160775.1 Pseudonocardiales bacterium
GGACCCGGCCAAGCAGGGCAAGGTGAAGGTCGCGCTCCCCTGGCTCTCGCCGTCGTTCGTGACCGACTGGGCGCGGGTCGTGCACATCGCTGCCGGTTCACGCACCGGCGCGATGTTCCTGCCTGAGGTCAGCGACGAGGTCCTCGTCGGTTTCGAGTTCGGCGATCCACGCCGTCCTTACGTCATCGGCGGGCTGATCAACGACAACTCCAAGTTCTCGACCCAGAGCTCGGCCGTCAGCGGCGGCGACGTCGTCGGTCGCGGCTTCGCCACGCCGGCGGGCAACCAGCTGCTGTTCACCGATCAGCTCCCGCCCGGTCCCCCTGGGCCACCGCCGACGAAGTCCGAGATCACGCTGGGCACCGGCGACGGCAACCTCGCGCTGTCCATCGATCAGGTCGGCGGCACGGTGACGCTCACCTGCAAGCCGGCGCCGCCGAAGAGCCGGACGCCGGCCGGCACGCTGACCATCGATTGCTCGGGGGCCGGAAAGATCGCGATCAAGGGTGGCGCCGGCGGCGTCAAGATCGAGAGCGACGGCCAGCTCGAGCTGTCCGGCAAGGCCGGGGTCAAGATCGACAGTACGGCCCTGGTGCAGATCAAGGGCCAGATGGTTCAACTCAACTGAGAGGCAGCTGGTTTCAGCAATGTCATACGACTTCGTCGGAGCGGGCTGGGCGTTCCCGCTCGGGGTGGATGCCCGGGGCGGCATCGCGCTCGCGCGCCGCGACCAGGAACTGGAGCAGGCCATCCGGCTGATCCTGGCCACCTACCCGGGCGAGCGACCGATGCGGCCCGAGTTCGGTTCCAAGGTGCGCGATTTCGTGTTCCGGTCGGCAACGATCGACACTGCTGCCGAACTGGCCAGCGAGGTCGAGAAGGCGCTCACGCGGTGGGAGCCACGAATCACCGTCGAACACGTCAACGTGACCGTCGACGACGACGACCGCAGCCGGCTCTACATCGACCTCGGCTACTCGATCAAGGGCACCAACGACCGGCGCAATCTGGTGTTTCCCTTCTACACCATCCCTGACGACGGGAGCGATTACTGATGGCGCTGCCCGTTCCCAACCTCGACGACCGACGGTTCCAGGACCTCGTCGACGACGCCAAGCGGCTGGTCCAGCGACGCTGCCCGGAGTGGACCGACCACAACGTGTCCGATCCCGGTGTGACGCTCATCGAGACGTTCGCGTTCATGACCGACCAATTGCTGTTCCGGCTGAACCAGGTGCCGGACCGGATGTACATCAAGTTCCTCGAGATGATCGGCCTGCGGCTGTTGCCGGCCACACCGGCGCGGGCGGAGGTCACCTTCTGGCTGTCCGCGCCCGCGGTCGTCGGGGTGGACATCCCCCTCGCCACCACGGTCGCCACGGTGCGCACCGACGCCGAAGAGTCGATCATCTTCAACACCCGGGCCGAGCTGCAGATCCTGCCATGTGTACTGGACGAGGTGGCCACCCTCAGCGAGGGCGATTCGGCGATCCAGCTGCGCACCGAGGGCCTGAAGATGGCCAGTGCCTTCCGGGTGTTCTCCGAGGTACCGGTCGTCGACGAGGTGCTGCTCGTCGGCCTGAACGACCCGGTACCGCGCTGCGTGGTCCGCCTGGACGTCGACGCGCAGGTCGAGGGCGTCGGCGTGCATCCGGAATACCCGCCGCTCGCGTGGGAGGCCTGGACCGGTACCGAATGGGAGAAGTGCCTGGTCACCTCGGACACCACACTCGCGCTGAACGCTCCCGGACGCGTGCTCGTGCACATGCCCGAACAACACGAGGCCTCGGTGATCGACGGCACCCGCGCCGCCTGGCTGCGTGGCCGCGTCATCGAGGTGCCCGAGGACTTCCCGACGTACAGCTCGTCGCCGGTGATCCGCAGCATCACGGCGAGCACGGTGGGCGGCTACATCGACGCGATCAACGCCGACATCGTGGAGTCGGAGCTGCTCGGCGAGTCCGACGGCGTGCCCGGGCAGGAGTTCACGATCGAGCACAGCCCGATTCTCGCCGGCGCCGGGTCGCCGGTGCTCGAAACGATGTCCGATGACGGCTGGGTCGAGTGGGAGCCCGTCGACCACTTCGCCGCGAGCGGACCGCAAGACCAGCACTTCGTGCTCGATGCCGTGGGGGGTGTCGTGCGATTCGGGCCGGCGATCCGCGAGGAGGACGGCACGATGCGCCAGTACGGCGCGGTGCCGCCCCGCGCGATGGGCATCCGGCTGCGCGGGCACGCGGTCGGCGGGGGTCGGCACGGCAACGTGGCCAAGGGTGCGATCCGGACACTGAAGACCTCGATCCCGTTCATCAGCGACGTCGAGAACCTCGAGTCCGCCCAGGGCGGGGTCGACGGCGAGACGATCGAGCAGGCCAAGGCGCGCGGGCCGATTCTGCTGCGCACCCGCAGCCGCGCGGTCACTGCCGAGGACTACGAGGCGATCGCGCTGGAAGCGGCGCCGGAACTGGCCCGCGTCGAGTGCGTGACCGCCGGGGAGGACTCGGTCGAGGCCGGGTCGCTGCGAGTGCTCGTGATCCCGGCGGCGCCGCAGATCGACAACCGGATCGAGTTCGCCGAACTGGTCCCGTCCGAGGAGACGCTGCAGCGCATCTCCGATCGGCTGGACGAGGTACGACTGATCGGCACGCGGGTGTCGGTGGAGCCGCCGTCCTACCGCGGCGTCACAGTCGTCGCCCGGATCGTCGCGCGGCCCAAGGCGGACGTCGAGCGGATCCAGAAGGAGGCCCTCGAGGCGCTGTACGGCTACTTGAACCCGATCAGCGGCGGCCCGGACGGCGAGGGGTGGCCGTTCGGCCGCCCGGTGCAGTCCGGCGAGGTGTACGGCCTGCTCCAGCGGATCCGGGGCGTCGACATGGTCGAGGACGCGCGGCTGTTCGGCGCCAATCCGGTGACCGGCGAACGCGGCAAGGAGGCCCGCAAGCTGGAGCTCGACCCGTACAGCCTGATCTTCTCCTACGAGCACCATGTGCGGGTGGAGCAGCACTGATGAGGGGAACCATTGCGGGTCTCGAATCGGCGGCGCCGTTGGGGCCGATGCTGCCCGCGATCTATCAAGAAGACGACTTCAGCATGCGGTTCATCGCAGGCTTCGACGACGTCCTGGCGCCGATCCTGGTGGCGCTCGACTGCTTGATCGACTATTTCGATCCGGCGCTCACGCCGACCGACTTCCTGGAGTGGCTGGCGAGCTGGGTCGGCATCGAGGTCGACGAGAGCTGGGCGACCGACCGTCGGCGCGCCGCGGTCTCCACTGCCGTCGAGATGTACCGGATGCGTGGCACGATCAGCGGTCTACGTGCAAACCTCGAAGTGCTCAGCGGAGGCGAAGTGGAGATCACCGACAGTGGTGGGGTCGCCTTCTCGACCAGCCCGATGGGGTCGCTGCCCGGTCAGGACAGCCCGCGGCTGGCCGTCCGGGTGACCATCGCCGGTGCGGACGACCGCACGACCAAGGCGATCGATGCCATAGTGTCGGCGGCCAAACCGGCGCACGTGGTCCATCGGGTCGAGGTGGTTGAACCGTGATCGTTTGCAAGAAGTGCGGCGCGTACAACCAGGAGGCCGACGCATTCTGCGGATCCTGCGGTGCGTTCCTCGAGTGGACCGGCGAGAAGATGAAGGCGCCTGAGCCGCCGCCGATTCCTGAGGAAGAGCTCGCGCCCAAACAGAAGAAGTCCTTGCTGCAACGGGTGACCGGCGCCATGTACACCGACGTCTGGGACAAGCGGGAGATCCCGAATGCCGGCGTCGCCGCCCGTCCCGGCATGCCCGGACCCGGTGGGCCGCCCGGTCCCCCCGGTATGCGCCCGCCCGGCCCGCCCGGTCCGCCTGGACCGCCCGGTCCGCCGCCGCCTCCCGGTATGCGGCCGCCCGGCCCGCCTGGACCGCCCGGTCCGCCGCCGCCTCCCGGTATGCGGCCGCCCGGCCCGCCGCCACCGCCTGGACCGCCGCCACCGCCTGGCCCGCCGCCACCTCCCGGTATGCGGCCGCCCGGCCCGCCGCCACCGCCGCCGCCTCCTGGTGCCGGTGGCCCGCCACCGCCACCGCCACCTCCCGGTATGCGACCGCCGGGTCCGCC
>JAVHVB010000139.1:0-5471 GCA_032160775.1 Pseudonocardiales bacterium
CAGCGTCCCACCGAGCACCCGTCCGAGGATCCGGATCAAGGGCGGCCGACCCCGACCGGCTCAGTGTCGACGGTCGCCCGCACGGGCGGGAACTGTCGGAGCTCGACCGTCGCTACGCGGCGGCGGCCGCTCACGCGCGAGGTGTCCACTGCATCGCGGGCGCCCCGCGCGACGCCGCGCAGGAACCCGCTGCCCCACGCGTAGTGCATTACTGCCAGGACGAGCGCGAACCGGACGCGGTCGCGCGTCGTCCCGCCGCTTCGGCTCGTCACCAGGGTCAGGACTGTGAGGTACGCCGCCAGGCCGAGCGCGCCCACCCCGGCCGGCCAACCGACGATCTCGGTGCTCGGCGTCGCCGGAAGCAGCAGGGTCAGGGCGGTTGCGAGGATCAGGGCCGGCGGCGCGAAGTACCGCGCCGAGTTGCCGGTGGGGTGGCGGCGGACGATCTCACCGCGCCAGATGCCGGTCGCATACATCTGCCGCCACAGCGCGCGGACGGAGGCGCGCGGCCAGTAACGCACCCGAAGCGCGGGATCCAGCCACACCAGATGGCCCGCTCTGCGCAGCCGGTAGTTCAGTTCCCAGTCCTGCCCGCGGCGAAGCGTCGGATCCAGATAGCCGACCTCGCGCAGGGCGTCGGCGCGCATGACGCCGAGGTACGCCGATTCCGCCGGACCGGCGGCGGCCGTCGCACTGTGGTAGGCGCCGCCGCCCAGCCCCCACCGGCTGTTGTAGGCCTGCGCGACAGCCTTCTGCACGCCCGCCTTGCCGCGCGCCACCATGACCCCGCCGACGTTGGCCGCTCCGGTCTCGAGCAGGGTGCGGACGGCGCGCCGCGTGTAGCCCTTCGGCAATTCGGTGTGTGCGTCGGCGCGGATGATCACCGGCTGGGTCGCCGACCGCATCGCCCGATTGAGGCCGGTCGGTACATCGCTGTCGGGGTTCCGCAGCGTCCGGATCCGCGGGTCCGCCGCGGCCAGCCGCGCGATGACCTCGTCGGTGCCGTCCGTGGACGGCCCGACCGCGAGCACGATCTCGACCGGGCCGGGGTATTCCTGCTCCTGGATGCTGGCGACCGCCCGCTCGACGTAGTTCTCCTCGTTCAGGACCGGCATCACATAAGTGACCCCTGGCGATTGCCTCACAGCCGCCGGAGAACGTGCCGCCGGAGAACGTGCCGCCGGAGAACGTGCGCCTGGCGCAGCCTGTGACATCTGTTCGCTCCTTCGCTCACTGCGCGACCCTAGCTTAACTTTTCCTATAGTGTTACTAGACATAGAGTGCGATGAGGAACGTCACCAGCGAAGGGATGTCATGCACGCGCCGAAGATCGTCGTCTCTTCGTTCTACACCGACGATGAGTACTACCGCGGCTGCGCAGAACGATTGCGCGCCAATCTGACCGACCTGGGTATCGAGTACGAACTCGAGATGGTCGAAAAGGGGCCGGGCGAGGACTGGGCCGACGTCTGCCGGAAGAAGATCCCGTTCCTGGCGCGGGTCTGCGAGCAGCACCCGGATGCGCGCGTCTTCTGGACCGACGTCGACTGCCAGGTCTTGAGCTTCCCGACCTACCTGCGCGAGTTCACCGCCGACCTCGTCGGCTTCCAGCGCGGCTTCGGCTCACCGATCGGCATCGGCTACGAGAACCGGGCGCGGTTCTGGGAGCCGTGCTTCTTCGGTGTCAACGCCACGCCCGCCGCCCGCAAGTTCGTCGCGGACGCGGCGCGCATCGAGCGAAGCTTGCGGATCAAAGCCACCGACGACTACTTCCTCGAGGAGTCGTGGCGAGCGAACGCGGCGGCGATGAGCTTCCAGGTGATCCCGTCCGGCGCGGTGCTCGGCAAGGGCGATTCCGGGGTCCCGGCCTTCTTCGTGTTCGGCTCGAGCGGCAACGTCGCCGAGTTCAAGGGCAAGGTGACCCAGCACGACCGGTACCGGTCCACCCGCCGCCCCGATGCGCGCAAGCAGGCGTTGCGCGCAGCCAAAGCGTTCGAACGCCGGCTCACTGACGTGTCCCAGCCCACCGCGGCCCGGCTCCGCCGCTGGGCGGACACGAGCGGCGTGACCCATCGGCTCACCCGTGACGTGGCGTTGTCCGGCGGCGCGTTCCGGCACCGGGCGCAGCTTGCCAACCAGATCGTGATGGCCGGCCAGCGCGGCGAGCTCGACCGGGTCCGTGAGTTGTCCGCCCGACTGACGACCAGCGGCATCCCCAGCGCCAGGGAGCTCGGCGCGATGCAGGCGGCCGAGGCCTTCGCCGCCTACGCGGCGGGCGGATCGGGCGACGCGCCGCTGCCGCTCGTGTGGTGGCCGCGGCCGTTCCCCGGAAATTTCGGCGACTGGCTCAGCCCGCTGCTGCTCCATCGACACACCGGCCGTTCCGTGCAGTACGTCGCGCCCACCGCGCCGACCTTCTCGCCGCACCTGGTGATGGTCGGTTCGATCGGGCGGTTCATCAAGCACCGCTCGATCGTGATCGGCACCGGAATCTCGAGCGCCGACGTCGAGCTGAACCGGCACGCGCGATACGTGTCGGTGCGCGGGCCGCTCACCGCGCAGGTGCTGCGCGCGAGCGGCGGGCCGGACGTGCAGAGCACCGGCGACCCGGCAGTGCTGCTGCGCCGCATCATCCCCGTGGAGCTCGGCCCGACGAACGGCCGGCTCGTCCTGGTGCGGCACTTCACTCACGCCAACCTGCCGATCAGCCTGCCCGACGGCATGGACGAGCTGAGCGTGCTCGCCGCGCACCCGGACGATGTCGAAACCCTTGTGGCGACCCTCGCGTCGTATGACGGCGTCGTCACGAGCGCGATGCACGTCATGATCATCTGCCACACCTACGGCATCCCGTGCTCTCTCATCGGCTTCCGTGGATTCGAGAACGCGGTCCACGGCACCGGCATGAAGTACCGGGACTATGCGCTGGGTGTCGGCCTCGACTCGCTGTGGGAACCCGAGACGGTGCCGCTCAACCTGAGCCGGATCGACTGGGTCGGGCGGCTGCGCGCGGAAAAGATCTCCGAGGAGAAGCTGGACGAGATCGAGGCCGCGATCACCGCCGGTGCCGCCGCGTACCTGGACGAGACGGCCTGAGATGTTCGCCGATCTGCTCCGCGCCTTCCGCGGCCTGTTCACCGCGCCGCGCAGCCGGCTGGCCGTCCTCGCCCTGCTGCTCACCATGGCGGCGATCCCGGTCGCCGAACTCGGTGTCATCCGGACGTTCTCGCAATTGATCATCGAGGGCCCGACCCAGTATCGGACGGACCGGGAGGCCGTGCTGGCCAGTGCCGTGGTGTTCTTCGCCGGGTTCGGGGTCACCCGCGGCCTCCACCACCTCGTCCGGTTCTGGCGGGTCCGGATCTTCCGCAGGGGGTTCGAGTCGTCCGGGCTGCAACGCAATCACGGCGCTGCCTCGTGGGAGTGGGCGCAGAGCTTCGAACTGTCGAACGTCAGCGTGGGCCTCATCCAGGTGGTGACCTTCAGCGCGCTGTTCCTGGTGATGAACCCGGTCGTCGGCCTGGTCAACGCCGCGTTCTGCACGGCCGCCGTCGCGGCGATCGCCGCCCTGTACCGGCGCCAGCTGGCGGTGCAGACCCGCTTCGCCGCGGAGGGCGTCGGATCCGGGTCCACCGCGATCAGTGCCCGCATCGCGGCCCGGCTGTTCGCGGGCGAGTTCGGCTCGGTTGTCGCGACTGTCTCGATGGCGCTGATGATGCTCGTTGTCCTATGGCGCACGGTGACCGGTCACCTCTCCGGCGCCGACGGTGTGGTGCTGTTCTTGGGCCTGCGCCTGCTCTACGGGCATCTAGGGGCGCTCGCGCCCAGTGTCATGCGATTCGCCCGTGACTCGGTGCGCCGTCAGGCCGCGCACGACCGGGCGACCGCAGTGGCGATGGAGGTAGTCGAGGATTCGGCGGCCTGACTGCGGCGGGTCGCGAACGTCGCGGACGGCGGGTCAGATGATCGGCGGCCGGCCGAGCCGCGTCATCCGCCACACCGTCGACCAGCGCAGCGGATGTCTCGGTCCCGGGTCGGCGCGCCAACCCGTCCACCAGCCGGCGAACCAGGGGCGCAGCGTCCGGACCTCGCCGGTGCGCGCCGCGCGGCCCACCTGCGCGAGCGTCCAGGTGGTGACGTAGATCGCGGCGAGCGGCCAGGGCAGATTGCGCCGCGCGATCCACACCCGGTTGCGGGCATTGTTGTGGTGATACTCCGGGTGCCGGCGGGGATTGATGGGCGGATGCAGCGCGGCGACGTCTCCGGCGTAGAGCACGCGGTAACCGCGGTCCCACAGCCGGAACGCCAGGTCGATGCCCTCGTGCGCGTAGAAGAAATTGTCCGGCCAGAGACCGGCGGCGAGGAAAGCGCTACGGCGCACCACCACAGCGCCCTCCCAGCAACTGAACACCGGCGACGACCGCCGCGGATCGCCCTTGCGCAGCCGCGGGATCCAGCGCGTCGGCGCCGTGCCGGCGGTGGCGTCCACCCGTGGCTGGACCAATCCGAGTTCGCCGTCCCGGGCGAACTTCGCCAGCACATCACGAAGGAAGTCGGGCGAGCCCAGTTGCGCATCGTCGTCGAGGAACAGGATGAAGTCGCCGTCGACGAGGCCGACTCCGGCGTTGCGGCCACCCGGGATGCCGACGTTCTCGGCGAGGTGGACGCTGCGGACCCCCGGCGGCAGCCCGCCAGCTCGCCGGCCGTTGCCGACCACGACGACATCGGTGCGCACGTTGCGTTGCCTGCCCACCGAGCTCAAGGCCGCTGCCAGTTCGGCCGGCCGGGTGCCCATGGTGAGCACGACGACGCCGACCACGCACGTCACGGTTGGCTCCTCCGGTGAAGTAAAGCCATAGGATAACTAGAATTTGAGATGGGTCGGTACGGTCCGGCCGGGCATCGATCTCGGCCGTCTCGGCGCACCGAAATCGGTACCGGGAGTTCTCTTGATCCCGCACTTCGCGGCTCGTTGACGCACAGCGGGGGCCCATCAGCCGACCTTAACGTCGGGGCAACTTGACGAGAGGGCGCGCCATGAGCACACCAGATGAACCCACCGCCGAAACCCCGGCCACCCCTGCGACCGCAGCCGCCGAGCCGGCGGCCGTGCCGGCCGGGCCGCCACCGGCGAATCCGTTCGTGCCCACCTACCGTGAGCCGTGGGTGAACCCGGCCCGGCGCCGGCAGGCCGCCGGTGTCGCAGCGATTGCTGTGCTCGTGGCCCTCGGCGCCGGCATCGGCATCGGCCTCGCGATCAGCGGCCACGGCGAGCACCGGGACGGTCCGCGAAACGGGGTCTTCGTCGTGCCCGGCCGGCTGGGTTACGGGCCGGGCATGGACGGCCCGCGCGGCCAAATCGGCGGCTACCCGGTCGGGCGTCCCGGCTTTCAGCCGGGCGAGGGGACAGTCGTGCCGGCGACGCCGGCCCCGTCGCCGTCCAGCACCGGCTGAGTCGGCCGCGGCCCCGG
>JAVHVB010000140.1:0-3049 GCA_032160775.1 Pseudonocardiales bacterium
CAACCGAGGCCGCGGGCTCCCAGGCTGAATGGCACAGGGGCGCGCACGTACAGCTAGGAGGACGACCGGCATGGCCGTCGTCACCATGAAAGAGATGCTCGAGTCGGGCGTCCATTTCGGGCATCAGACCCGTCGCTGGAACCCGAAGATGAAGCGCTTCATCCTCACCGAGCGCAACGGGCTCTACATCATCGACCTGCACCAGACGCTCAGTTACGTCGACAAGGCGTACGAGTTCATCAAGGAGACCGTCGCCCACGGCGGCACGGTGCTCTTCGTCGGCACCAAGAAGCAGGCGCAGGAGTCGGTCGCCGAGCAGGCGACCCGGGTCGGCATGCCCTACGTGAACCAGCGCTGGCTGGGCGGCATGCTCACCAACTTCCAGACCGTGTACCAGCGGCTGCAGCGGCTCAAGGAGCTCGAGGCACGCCAGCAGGCCGGCTGGGAAGGCGTCGCCACCAAGAAGGAGCAGCTCATGCTCACCCGCGAGATGACCAAGCTCGAGCGATCGCTCGGCGGCATCCGCGAGATGAGCAAGGTCCCGAGCGCCGTCTGGATCGTCGACACCAAGAAGGAACACATCGCCGTCGGTGAGGCAAGAAAACTCGGCATACCGGTCGTCGCGATCCTGGACACCAACTGCGACCCGGACGAGGTCGACTACAAGATCCCGGGCAACGACGACGCCATCCGCAGCGCCGCGCTGCTCACCCGGGTGATCGCCGACGCGGTCGCCGAGGGCCTGGTCGCCCGCGCGGCCGCGGCGGCGAACGCCGGCCGGGACGAGAAGCCGGAGCCGGCCGCCGCGTCGATCGGCGCGGACGAGCCGATGCCGGAGTGGGAGCGCGACCTGCTCCAGCCGAGCGCCGGCGCCGAAGCCCCGCCGACCAGCTGAGCACTCCGCGGAATAGCTGCGCGATCTTCGCGGGACCCCGCCTGACCCAACGACCCAGAACGGAATGACGAGAACTGAGATGGCGAACGTATCCGCCGCAGAGGTGAAGAAGCTCCGCGACGCCACTGGCGCCGGGATGATGGACAGCAAGAAGGCGCTCGAGGAGGCGGACGGCGACTTCGACCGCGCCGTCGAGATCCTCCGCATCAAGGGCGGCGCGAAGGTCGAGAAGCGTGGCGAGCGCGAGGCGAACAACGGCCTCGTCGCCGCGGCCGAGGGCGCGATGATCGAACTCGCGTCCGAGACCGACTTCGTCGCCAAGAACGAGCAGTTCCAGACTCTGGCCGGCGACATCGTCGCGCACTTCGCCGCGTCGAGCGCCACCGACGTCGAGTCGCTTAAGGGCGAGACGCTCAAGGACGGCAAGACCGTCGACGAGAACGTCTCGGCCCTCGCGGCGGTCATCGGCGAGAAGATCGAGCTACGGCGCGCGGTGAAGCTGGACGGCCAGGTTGCCACCTACCTGCACCGCAAGGCGTCCGACCTGCCGCCGCAGGTGGGCGTGCTGGTCCAATTCACCGGCGACGACCTCGAGGCGGCGCGCGGCGCGGCCATGCAGGTCGCTGCGCTGCGGGCGAAGTACCTGACCCGCGAGGACGTGCCGGCCGAGGTGCTCGAGTCCGAGCGCCGCGTGCTGGAGGAGAAGACCCGCGCCGAGGGCAAGCCGGAGCAGGCAATCGCAAAGATCGTCGAGGGCCGGCTGAACGCCTTCTACGGGGACAACGTGCTGCTCGAGCAGGAATCGGTGCGCGAGCAGAAGCAGACCGTCAAGCAGGTGCTCGACAGCGCCGGCGTGACGGTCACGAAGTTCGCCCACTTCGAGGTCGGCTCGGCCTGACAGTAGGGTTTCCACAGACCCGCATTCCACGACGAGAGGGGCCGCCCGTGACCAACGACGAGGTGGCCCCTTCGTCTGTCGCGGCGCCTTCCGACGGGCTGCCGCCCACCTGGTATCGGCGGGTGCTGCTCAAACTTTCCGGTGAGGTCTTCGGCGGCGGCAAGGGCATCGGCGTCGATCCGGACGTGGCCCACGCCCTCGCCGTCGAGATCGCCGAGGTCGTGGGCGGCGGCACCCAGCTCGCCATCGTCGTCGGGGGTGGCAACTTCTTCCGCGGCGCCGAGCTGAGCCAGCGCGGCATGGACCGCGACCGCGCCGACTACATGGGCATGCTCGGCACCGTGATGAACTGCCTGGCGCTCCAGGACTTCCTCGAGAAGGCGGGCGTACCCACCCGGGTGCAGACCGCGATCACGATGGGTCAGGTGGCCGAGCCCTACATCCCGCGGCGCGCCGAGCGGCATCTGGAGAAAGGCCGCGTCGTCATCTTCGGCGCCGGCGCGGGCCTGCCGTACTTCTCCACCGACACCGTCGCCGCGCAGCGGGCGCTCGAGATCGGCTGCGAGGTGCTGCTGCTCGGCAAGAACGGCGTCGACGGTGTGTACAGCGCCGATCCACGGTTGGACCCGACCGCCACCCGGTTCGAGCAGATCAGCTACGACGAGGTGTTGCAGCGCGGCCTGGACGTCGCCGACGCCACCGCGTTCAGCTTGTGTCGCGACAACCAGATGCCGATCATCGTGTTCCGTCTCGTGGCGGGCGCCATTGCCCGGGTGGTTCGTGGCGAGAAGATCGGCACCCTTGTCTCCGCCGCTACGTCCGAAGGGACCGGACCGTGATCGACGAGATCCTCTTCGAGGCCGAGGAGAAGATGGAGAAGGCGGTGCACGTGGCGCGCGAAGACCTCGCCGGGCTGCGCACCGGCCGAGCGAACGCCAGCGCGTTCGCGCGTCTCGTCGTCGACTACTACGGCGCGCCCACGCCGATCCCGCAGATGGCCACGGTCAGCGTCCCCGAAGCGCGGATGGCCGTCATCAAGCCCTACGACGCCACTCAGCTTCCCGCGATCGAGAAGGCGATCCGGGACAGTGACCTCGGCGTCAACCCGACCAACGACGGCACCATCATCCGGGTGGTCTTCCCGCAGCTGACCGAAGAGCGCCGCCGCGAGCTGGTCAAGGTCGCCAAGCACAAGGGCGAGGACGCGAAAGTCTCGATCCGCTCGGTGCGCCGGCACGCCAAGGACGCGCTCGACA
>JAVHVB010000141.1:0-4509 GCA_032160775.1 Pseudonocardiales bacterium
CGTGTACACGTGTCGAGGGGCGGACAACTCGGTAGGAGTGCGGCGCCTACGCGACGCTGGCGGCCTCGGCGGGCGCGGCGGGCGCGGCGGGCGCATCGCCCATCGACACGCGACGGCGCTTGGACACGATCACCGCGGCCGCGATGATCGCGAACGCGACGAGACCGGCCAGGATCCGCAGGCCGAGCGAGGCGTTCTCGCCGACGGTCAGCTTGACCACGGCCGGCGCCACGAGCACCGCGACCAGGTTCATCACCTTGATCAGCGGGTTGATCGACGGGCCGGCGGTGTCCTTGAACGGGTCGCCGACGGTGTCGCCGATGACCGTCGCGGCGTGCGCCTCGGTGCCCTTGCCACCGTGGACGCCGTCCTCGACCATCTTCTTCGCGTTGTCCCACGCACCGCCGGAGTTGGCGAGGAAGATCGCCATCAGCACGCCTGCCCCGATCGCACCGGCAAGGTAGCCCGCGAGCGGGCCGACACCGAGCAGGAAGCCGACCGACACCGGGGCGAAGATCGCGAGCAACCCGGGCGTGGCGAGTTCGCGCAGCGAGTCCTTGGTGCAGATGTCGACGACCCGCGCGTAGTCCGGCTTCTCACTGAAGTCCATGATGCCGGGGTGGTCGCGGAACTGCGCCCGCACCTCGTAGACGACCCGGCCGGCCGCCCGGCCGACGGCACTGATCGCCAGCCCGCTGAACAGGAACACGACCGAGGCACCGATGATCACGCCGAACAGGTTGTTCGGGTGCGACAGGTCGAGACTGAACGACAGTTGGGTGAGCTTGCCCGCGTTGCCGAGCGCGGCGTCGGCCCCGCCCTTGAGCCCGTCGAGCGCATCGCCGATCGCCTTGTTGAACGAACCGAACAACGCGGTGGCGGCGAGGACGGCCGTCGCGATCGCGATGCCCTTGGTGATCGCCTTGGTGGTGTTGCCGACGGCGTCGAGGTCGGTCAGGACGCGGGCGCCCTTCTCGTCGATGTCGCCGCTCATCTCGGCGATGCCCTGGGCGTTGTCACTGACCGGGCCGAAGGTGTCCATGGCCACGATGACGCCCGCGGTGGTCAGCAGGCCGCAGCCGGCGAGCGCGACGGCGTACAGAGCGACGAACGTGCTGCCGCCGCCGAGCAGGAATGCGCCGAACACCGAACCGCCGATGAGGATGGCCGAGTAGACACTCGATTCCAGACCCAGCGAGATGCCGGCAAGCACCACCGTCGCCGCACCGGTGAGTGAGGTGTCCGCGACGTCCTTGACCGGGCGGCGGACGGTGTCGGTGAAGTAGCCGGTGAGCTGCTGGATCAGCACGGCCAGCACGATGCCGATCAGCACCGCGACGAACGCGATGACGGCCGGGTTGCCGGTGGCGTCCGCCACGTGGTCGTCGAGCTTGCTGAACTTGCTCGGCAGGAAGGTGAACGAAGCGATCCCGACCAGGACGAGCGAGACGGTGGCGGTGATGAAGAAACCGCGGTTGATCGGTACGAGGCCGTTGCGGTCGCTGGCGCGCAGCTTGGTCGTCAGGATGCCGACGACCGAGCTGATGATGCCGACCGCGCCGATGATGAGCGGCAGCAGCAGCCCCTTGGCGCCGAAGGCGGTCTGGCCGAGGATGAGCGCCGCGACCAGGGTGACCGCGTAGGACTCGAACAGGTCGGCCGCCATACCTGCGCAGTCGCCCACGTTGTCGCCCACGTTGTCGGCGATGGTCGCCGCGTTCCGCGGGTCGTCTTCGGGGATGCCCGCCTCGACCTTGCCGACGAGGTCGGCGCCAACGTCCGCGGCCTTGGTGAAGATGCCGCCGCCGACACGCATGAACATGGCCAGCAGCGCGCCACCGAAACCGAAGCCCTCGAGCACCGTCGGCGCGTTCTGGTTGTAGGAGAAGAGCACGACGCTGGCGCCGAGCAGGCCCAGGCCGACGGTCAGCATGCCGACGATGCCGCCGGTGCGGAACGCGACGTGGAACCCGCGCTCCCGCCCGCCGCCACGCGCCGCGGCCGCCACCCGCACGTTCGCCTGGGTGGCGAGCGTCATGCCGATGTAGCCGACGAGCGCGGAGAACACGGCGCCGACGATGAAGAACAGCGCTCGGCCGAACTGGACCGAGAAGCCACCGTGGTTCACCGGCAGCACGAGCAGCAGGACGAAGACGATGACGGAGAACACGGCCAGGGTGCGGAACTGCCGGTTCAAGTACGCCCGGGCGCCCTCCTGCACCGCCTTGGCGATCTCCTGCATCTTCGGTGTGCCCTGGTCGGCCTTCAGCACCTCCCTGACCAGCGTGTACGCGAAGACGAGCGCGGCGATCGCGATCAGGGCGATCACTGCGACAGCGCCCTTCTCGCCGGAACTGATACCGGGCTCGGCAGCCAACAGGTGCGAGGCCATGCAACTCCCCTTGATTCTCTGTCGTGGTCTCCGCGGCGGGGCGCGGGATTGGCGGCATGAATGCGCGCGCCGGCCCGCCGCTCAGGCAGAACCGGTCGCTGACTGGCGGAGTTTAGCCCGGCGCGAAGCCCGGCAAACCGTCGGGTATGCACCCGGACGGTGAAATGACCCGGTGGTCAGCCGGCGAGTGCGGCGACCGCCTCGCTGATCTTGGAATGGATGCTGAAGACGCCGTCGAGCCCGGTGATGGTGAACAGCTTGAGGATGCGCTCCTGGTTGCAGACCAGCGGCAGCGACCCGCCGGCCTCGGTCGTCGCCGCGCGCGCCTCGACGAGGGCGCCGAGCCCGGTCGAGTCGAGGAACGCCACGCCGGACAGGTCGACGATCAGCGTCGCCTTGCCGGACTCGATCAGCTCGCTGATGCGGTCCTTGAGCGCCGGTGCGGAGTACACGTCCACCTCGCCGCTGACGACCAGGATCGGGACGTCGCCGGCCGACGTCTGCGAGACCGAGATGTCCACACGCTCTCCCACGAGTCCGTTCCGGATGACCCGGCCAGCATGCCACACCGGGCGCTTCGGCCCCGATCGGCGGCGATCACGCCGGATTACCCGACGTCGCGCAGATCCCGCGGCAGCTCGAGGACGTGCGCGCCGCGGCGGGCCTTCGTCGCCAGGTACCCGGCGTTGGCCCGGGAGAGATACAGCCCGGTCGGCACCCGCTCGGCGACGGTGATGCCGAGCGCGGTCAGCTGAGCTGCCTTGTCCGGGTTGTTGCTGAGCAGCGCGATCTGCGTCGTGCCCAGGCAGGCGAGCATCTGCGCGGCGACGGTGTAGTCCCGCTCGTCCGCACCGTGGCCCAGCGCGACGTTCGCCTCGTAGGTGTCCAGCCCGGTGTCCTGCAGCGCGTACGCGTCGAGCTTGTCGTAGAGCCCGATGCCGCGGCCCTCCTGGCGCAGGTAGAGCAGGTATCCGCCCGCGGCGGCGATCCGCTCGACCGCCTCCCGCAGCTGCGGCCCGCAGTCGCAGCGCTGGCTGCCGAACACGTCGCCGGTCAGGCACTCGCTGTGCGGCCGGACGAGCGGCCGCCCGTCGACACGCCGGCCGTCGGCGAGGCTGCCGAGCCCGAACGCGATGTGCTCGCGCCCGTCGACCAGGCCGTAGAAGGTGATCGCCCGGGCCGTCGTCTGGAAGCCGTCGGCGAAGCGCAGCGGCACCTGCACCTCGGTCCGGATGCGTGCCGGGGGCACCGACCCGGCCGGCTCGCGCGGGCTCACCGCACACCGAATCTCGACGACAGCGCGTAGCGCAGCAGGACGACGTCGCCGATCTGCCGAACCTCGGCGAGCGTGGCGCGGCGGTGCGCGTTCCACGGGAACCGGCCGTCGTCGACGAACCGGCGCGCGCGCGAGTCGCCGACGAAGAACGGTGCGATCACCAGCTGCAGTTCGTCGGCGAGGTCGGCGGTCAGGAACTGGGTGTGCAGCGTCCCGCCGCCCTCGACCATCAACCGGCGCACGCCGCGCTGATAGAGGTCCTCGGTGACTTCTTGCATCCGCACCGGCTCACCGGCGTCGACGACCGTGGCGACGTCGCTGAGATTCTCCTTGACCCGATCGAGGGCCGGGCTGGCGCAGTACACGATCTTCTCCACGTCACCCGTGGTGAAGAAGTTGGCATCCGCGTCCAGTCCGCCGCCGCCCGCGGTGACGGTGACCTTGATCGGCGACGGGCACCGCCCGCGGGCGCGCCGCTGCTCCCGCCGCGCGGCCGCCCGGACGAGCAGCCGCGGGTTGTCGTTGCGCACGGTCGCGGCGCCGACCATGATCGCGTCGCACTCGGCGCGCACTGCGTCGACCCGGTCGAAGTCGGCCTCGTTGGACAGCGGCAGTCGCTTGACCTTGGCGCTGTCGAGGTAGCCGTCGATCGACATGCCACAGCTGAGCAGGGTGTATGGACGGTCAGCCATGCACCGGCCTCCCGGCGTCCGCCAGCACGCGCGGGGCCGCGCCGCTCGGCTGCGCCGTGCGCGGCGCCGGCCGCCGCGACCGGCGACTCGCGAGCAGCAGGAGCGCGCCCGGCAGCGTCGAGAGCATGACGAGCACGCCGTACGCAGTC
>JAVHVB010000142.1:0-3281 GCA_032160775.1 Pseudonocardiales bacterium
TGCGGATGTGGTCAGGGTGGGGATAGCCGCCGTACTCGTCGTACGTGGTGATCACGTGCGGGCGGAAGTCGCGCACCTCGCGCACCAGCCGCTCGACCGCCTCGTCGAGGGGGACGAGCGCGAAACACCCCTCGGGGAGCGGCGGCAGCGGATCGCCCTCGGGCAGTCCGGAGTCGACGAAGCCGAGCCAGTGCTGCCGGACACCGAGGATCGCCCGGGCGCGATCCATCTCCTTGCGGCGGATCTCGCCGATGTTGTCCTCGATGTCCTTGCGATGCTGCAACGCCGGGTTGAGGATGCTGCCCCGCTCACCCCCGGTACACGTGACGACGAGGACGTCCACCCCTTCGTCGACGTAGCGGGCCATCGTCGCCGCACCCTTGCTGGACTCGTCGTCCGGATGGGCGTGAACGGCCATCAACCGCAGCTGCTCTGATTGCACCCATTCATTGTTCCTGACCGGGTGAAATCGTTGCGCGGGCCGTCCCCAGCCGGCGCTTCGGATTTGGCCCACTCGCACCGCCGGGTTACGTTCGACGCTTCTGCATTCCCGCTACACCACCGTGGAGTTCCCCCGTGTCCTCGACCAACGCGCCGGTCACCTGGCTGACCCAGGATGCGTTCGACCGCCTCTCCAACGAGCTGCAGGCGCTGATCGCCAACCGTCCCGTCATGGCCAAGGAGATCAACGACCGGCGCGAAGAGGGCGACCTCAAGGAGAACGGCGGTTACCACGCGGCTCGCGAGGAACAGGCCAAGGAAGAGGCCCGAATCGTCCAGCTCCAGACGCTGCTGCGCGACGCGAAGGTGGGCGAGGCGCCGGTCACCGAAGGCGTCGCCGGGCCCGGCATGTTGGTGACCGTCCGCTTCGACGGTGACGACGACGAGGAGACGTTCCTCATCGGCTCGCGCGAAGAGAGCGAGACGGCCGGCGTCGAGGTCTACTCCGCGGCGTCCCCGCTCGGCCTGGCCTTGACCGACGCCCGGGAGGGCGACACCGTCGAGTACGTGACGCCGACCGGCAAGACGGTGAAGGTCACCCTGATCCAGGCCCGGCCGTTCACCGGCTGAGCCGCAGGACCGCCGCGGTTGCCGCGGCGAGTACGACGATCACCATGAACGGCGCCCGTCGCCAGACCGCGATCGCGCCGACGCCGAGGCCGGCCAGCCGCGGCACGTCCAACTCGACGTCGCGGCCGTTCGCGATCGCCTCGACGACCACGAGGGCGGCGAGCAGCGCGACCGGCAGCAATTCCACCACCCGCCTGATGCGCGGCTCGTCGAGCACCCGCGCCGGCACGAGGTAGCCGGCCAACTTGAACGCGTAGCAGCCGGCGGCGGTGGCGAGGACGAGTAGCCAGAGGTTCACGCCTGGACCTTTCCGGCGAGCAACAGCGCCGCACACGCCGCGAGCACGGGCACCCCGGGCGGCGTGTAGGGGATCAGCGCCGCGGCGATCACCGCACCGGCGATGGCAACCCTTCGCTCGACGGCGCCTGCGCGCAGCCGGGGGGCGAGCAGCGCGAGGAACGCCGCGGGCACCACCGCGTCCAGGCCGACTGTCTCCGGGTCCACGACCGAACCGGCGATCGCGCCGAGCAGCGTCGACAGGTTCCAGAATGTGAACACCCCGCCGAAGGTCCACCAGAAGGCCCGGCGGGCTAGTTCGGCCTCCGGCTGGGCGAGAGCCATCGCGGTCGACTCGTCTATCGTGCCGAGCGCGGCCGCGAGCCGCCGGACGCCGCGCACCCTGAGCAGCGGCGCCAGGCGCATCGCGTACAAGGTGTTGCGCGAGCCGAGCAGCAACCCGCTCGCCAGCGCCGTCCCGAACGCCCCGCCACCCGCGACCACGCCCACGACCGCGAACTGCGTGCCACCGGTGAACGCCAGCAACGACAGCAGGCAGGTCTGCAGTACCGAAAGGCCCGCGGCCACCGACGCCGCACCGAACGCGAAGCCGTACGCCCCGACCGCCACTCCCACCCCGAGCGAGGTGCGCGCGACCGCCCGCTGTCGCGCGTCGCTCACTCCGGCGCCGGGGCGACCCGGCCCAGCAGCGCTGCGAGCTCGCGCAACTCGTCGTCGGAGAAATGCGCCAGCCAGTGCGTGCGGATACCCGCGAGGTGCACCGGGGCGGCCGCCCGCAGGCGAGACCGTCCCTCGGCGGTGAGGACGGTGAAGGTGCCACGGGCGTCGTCCGGCGACGGTTCGCGACGCACCAGGCCCTCCGCCTGGAGCCGGTCGATCAGCCGGGTCAGGCCGGAGCGGGACAGCAGTACCCGGTCGGCGAGCTCGGCCATCCGCAGCCGCCGCTGCGGCGCCTCGGCGAGTTGTAGCAGCACGTCGTACCACCCGATCGGCATGCCGGTCTCGGCAAGCAACTCACGCTCCAGTTCGCGCATCGCCCGGGCATGAGAGCGCAGAAAGGTGCGCCACACCGCGATCCGCCAGTCCGAGGCGCGGAGTGTGCCCGGCGGCACCGGCGACGAGGGCTCGGAGGTCATCACGCGGGATCCTACGTACCATCGGCGGCGTGTCACTCGAATCGGAGGTCCGCGCCGCGCTCGCGACGGTGAACGACCCGGAGATCCGCAAGCCCATCACCGAACTCGGCATGCTCGAGTCGGTGACGGTCTCCGACGGCGGCGCCGTTTCCGTCGCGGTGCTGCTCACGGTTCCCGGCTGCCCGATGAAGGAGCAGCTGACCCGGGACGTCACGACGGCGGTGGCGGCAGTCGCCGGAGTCAGCACGGTCGAGGTGTCGCTGGGCGTGATGACCGACGCGCAGCGCGCGGAGCTCCGGACGACGCTGCGCGGCGACGCCCCTGCCAACGAGATCCCGTTCGCGCAGCCGGGTTCGCGCACTCGCGTGTACGCGGTCTCGTCCGGCAAGGGCGGCGTCGGCAAGTCCTCGGTCACCGTGAACCTGGCCGTGGCGCTCGCCCAGAAGGGATTGGCGGTCGGCGTAGTCGACGCCGACATCTACGGATTCTCGGTGCCTCGCATGCTCGGCGTCACCGGCAAGCCGACCCAGGTCGACCAGATGATCATGCCGCCGGTGGCGCACGACGTGAAGGTCATCTCGATCGGCATGTTCACGCCCGGCAACACCGCGGTCGTCTGGCGCGGCCCGATGCTGCACCGCGCGCTCCAGCAGTTCCTCGCCGACGTGTTCTGGGGCGACCTGGACGTCCTGCTGATGGACCTGCCGCCCGGCACCGGAGACATCGCCATCTCCGTCGCCCAGCTGATCCCGTCCGCCGAACTGCTCGTCGTCACGA
>JAVHVB010000143.1:0-2742 GCA_032160775.1 Pseudonocardiales bacterium
GTACCTCCTCATCGGCCTCCTCGTCGGCGGGCTGGCCACCAGCGGGATCGACGCCTCGGCGCTCGTGTCGCCGGGCTCCAGGACCGAGTCCGGCGCCGCCGCGGTGAAGAAGAAGGCCAAGAAGAAGAAGGCCGCGCCGGTGCCGGCTCCGGCGGGCACCGCCACGCCGCTGGTCGGCCTGTTCCGGTTCACGCCGGGCGCGTACGCAAACGGCATCGCCTCGGGGTCCTACATCCGGCTCGTCCTCGCGAACGGCACGAAGGAGAAGGGACCGTTCTTCCCCAACCCGAGTTCGAAGGCCACGACCTACACGCTGCTGAACCCGGGCACCGACGGCGGCCTGCGGACCGGCGTCTACCAGCCCGCTCCGAGCCCCGCCTTCTCCGGTTCGGGCGACGCGCTCGCCAACCGGATCATCGCCCCGCAGCGCTTCGCGCTCATCAACTACAGCGCGCAGACCTCGCCGAAGGACCCGCAGACCGGCGCCGACGTCCCGGCGCCGGCGATCAGCGTGTTGCCCGACGGCAAGCTCAGCGGCAACCTGGCGGCCTTCGCCGCGCAGTGGAACAAGCAGAACTTCAACGTCGGATCGCCCAAGCCCGACGGGACGTTCCCGGGTCTCACGAGCCCGGTCACCGGGACCTACAACTCCGACACCAAGGCCTACACGCTCGAGTGGACGAGCCAGATCGTGGGCGGCCCGTTCAACAACTTCTCGGCGTCCTGGCACTTCGAGGGGACCTTCGAGCCGGGGTGCGCCGCGTGAAAGAGCGCCATTCCCAGAAAGTAGATCAAGTTTGTGTAGTATCACTGGCAGGCAGTGATCGGGACTCGGGATCACGGCCCGGTCCGGTCGTCGGGCAAATCACATCGCAGGGGGAGATCGCATGAGACCAGGGGACACGACACGCGCTCGCCGCGGGGTCATCGGCGCCATCGTGGCGGCCGGGCTCATCGCGGCCGGCATCGCCGGCGGCACACCGGCGGCATCGGGCCAGGACACCGGGCTCGGCGACCTGCCGATCAACCCGGCATGGCTGGCGAACACGCTCGGCCACGCGCTCAGCATCGGCAGCGTGAAGAACAACGTCACCGAGGGCGCGATCGCCAACCGCGACAAGGCCGTCGCGGAGTGGAAGGCCGCGCAGGCGGCCTACAAGGCGGGCACCGGCCCGCAGCCCGATCCGCTGGCCAAGCCCGAGTACAACGTCGTGTGGGCCTCCAAGCAGAACGCCGCCGACGTCGGTGCCGACGTGATCAGCAAGTTCGTCCAGGCGTCGACGATCAACCCGCAGGGCCTCGCGGATCTGCTCAACCCGCAGTTCCTCCCGGGCCTCGACGGCTTCCAGGTCATCGACCTGCGTCAGAAGAACCTCGACGGCACCGACAACCCCGACTTCGCAAAGGTCGTCAACTTCGTCCAGCTCCCGCTTCCGTGGGGCCTGGAGAACGAGGCGCACCACATGCAGTACCAGTGGGAGGACGGCGACCCGATCCTCGCGGGCGGCCTGTACACCGGCACGACGCACGTGCTCGACCCGTCGGACATCCCGAACCTCACGCTGCAGAACGAGATCCCGAACACGGAGACGCCGGGCGGCTCGATCGCCGACGCGTACGAGAAGGGCGAGAACGGCCGCTTCTACCTCACGCTCATGGGCGGTCCGCTGTCGGACTTCGGCGGCTCGCCGGGTGAGATCGTGACGTTCAAGCCCGACGCCAAGAAGGGCATGGTCGTCGAGTCCGAGTCGCCCGCGGGCGGCGCGCTCGCCGGTGGCCTGAAGCTCGCCAAGAACCCCAACAGCGTTCCCGAGCCCTGCTCGCTGCGCGAGTCGCGGCCGCTGGGCACGTGCGCCAATCCGCACGGCATCGAGTTCCGCACGGACCTCGGCGTCGGCGTGACCTCCGACTACGCCGAGCCGCGCGAGATCGTGCTCGACCCGGTCAAGACGGTCGACAAGTACGCCTTCCGGCCGACCTTCCGCTCGTGGGACATCACGGGCGCGAACGCCGGCAAGCCGAAGCTCGTGGGCGTCGGTCACGTCCCCAACGGCCCGGTCGAGCCCGCCCAGCGCGCGCACGAGCAGTACGGGATCATGGAGGACGCGAAGACCTGGCCGAACGCGTCGAAATACGGCGGCCTGGAGTCCAAGGGCATCTTCGCCGGCTCGATGTGCGGCGGCGGCGTCTTCTTCGTCCCCGACATCACGAAGGCCAAGGGCGACTTCTCCGACCAGATCGTCCAGGTCTGGAACGACGGCCTCTCGATCCTCCAGACGCCGCAGGGCAAGGGCGTCGACGAGCCGGGCGGCTGCGCCGGCGGCGCCTGGCATCAGGTCGCCCCGAACAACAAGATCCTGTTTCGCTCGGTCCAGGGCCGCAACCCCGCGTCGGACAACTACTTCGACAAGGGCCAGTCCAAGCTCGTCTACGACATCGACATCTCGCCGCTCATCAAGAGCGCGCAGGACGGCTCGGTCGACTGCGACCTCTCGCGCGGCATCCACACAGGCGGGCTGAACCTCACCGGCATCCAGCTCTTCAACAAGCTGGCCAAGGGCGAGAAGATCGCCGACTGCCCGACGCTGATCTCGGCGCTGCCGGTCAACGACATCACCAGCGGCGGCCCGCACTGGGGCGCGCTGGACAACCACACGCTCGACCAGAACGGCGTTCCGTGGCGGTTGACGTTCTCGAACTACTTCGTCTCGAGGACGGGTGTCGACGGCGACCATCGCTTCT
>JAVHVB010000144.1:0-10741 GCA_032160775.1 Pseudonocardiales bacterium
TACACGGCCTTGGGCAGCGCGCCGGACTTCGCGGCCTTGCTGTAGGCCGCGTGCGCCGGCTTGTCGAGAGCGGCGTAATGCGCGGCCAGCCGCGCCACCCGTGGCGGCTCCAGGTTGACGACGAGCTCGGTGAGTTCCTGCCACAGGGCGAACTCGGCGGCCGCGGCGAGCAGCCCGTCCGCCTGCTCGTCGCTCAGCATGCCGACGATGTCGTCGAGCCGGGAGATGTCGTCGAGGACGAACCCGATCCGCAGCAACTGCTCGCCGTCGAAGCGGGCAACCGACGCCGCGAGCGCCTCGTCGCCGACCTGCGCGACGAAGCTGCCGATCACGATCCACTCCTCGCGCCTGGCCAGCTCGGCGGCCACCTCGGCCACCCGGGCGGCCGGAATCGCCGCCACGACCTCCGGCGCGCGGGCCGCGTCCATGTAGAGCGAGACGTCGGCCAGGTACTTCGGCGAGATCCGGCTGACGAGGTCGGCCGCCCGATGCGGCTCGAGCAGCTCCGACGTCCGGGCGGCGATCAGTGGCGGGAGCACCGCCTGGCTGAGCTTGACCGCGACCGCGACCGGGACCGCCTTGGACAGCGCCGCGACCCGCACCAGAGACGGGCGGCCGGCCTGGAACATCGCCTCGCCCACCTGGCGGCGTAGCTCGCGGAGATCCGCCTCCGGAACGCCCGCGAGGAACTCCAGCCGCTGCTCGTCCACGTCCAGCGCGCGGGCGAGCTTGCGCAACTCGACCACGACTCGGTTCGGGGTTGTCACAGGGCTACCGGCCGCTGACCATCTTGGACCGCGAAGCGGGGTGGGCGTTCAGTCCACTTGTCATCCGAGCAGCACCTTCTTGACGATCCCGCGCACCGGGAACGGCACGTGCTTCAGCGTCGCGACGAACGCCTCCTCCATCGTGCGGTCCTGGCCCTTGCGCGCCTCGCGCAGGATCTCGGCCAGCTCGGCACGCGCGGCCGCCGGCAGCTCGCGCACCGAGGCGGGCGGGTCCGCGCCGAGCAGGGAGCGGAGATCATCATCCGGATCGGCCATGGCCGGACCCTACCCAGCCGCGAGTGCCCGCCCGGGAGGCTGTGTCGCACCTGTGCGCCAGTCAAGGTCACGGTTTCGTACCCGGATGGGCCCACCTGGCACTGGTTCGTAAGAATGTGCGACGCTATGTCGCTCCTGGACGTTACCAACGCGTTGCGGCTTCGTTAGTTTGTGACGTTAGGAACGTAGTGAGCGGCGACACAAACTGAGGCAGCTCGAGAGAGGACTTGCTCGTGGGTGTGGAAGTCGCGGTCCACGATCTGACGAAGTCCTTCGGCCGGCAAACCATCTGGAACGACGTCACCCTGACGCTGCCGCCGGGTGAGGTTTCGGTGCTGCTGGGCCCCTCCGGAACCGGCAAGTCGGTCTTCCTGAAGACCTTGATCGGGCTGCTCAAGCCGGACAAGGGCTCGATCATCATCCGGGACGTCGACGTCGCCCACTGCAGCGAGGGCAAGCTGTACGAGACCCGCAAGCTGTTCGGCGTCCTCTTCCAGGACGGCGCCCTGTTCGGCTCCATGAACCTGTTCGACAACATCGCGTTCCCGCTTCGTGAGCACACGAAGAAGAGCGAGCGCGAGATCAAAGACATCGTCATGGAGAAGATGGACATGGTCGGCCTCGCGGGGGCCGAGGGGAAGCTGCCCGGTGAGATCTCCGGCGGCATGCGCAAGCGCGCCGGCCTGGCCCGCGCCCTCGTCCTGAATCCGGAGATCGTGCTGTTCGACGAGCCGGACTCCGGCCTGGACCCCGTCCGCGTCGCCTACCTGAACCAGCTGATCATCGACCTGAACGCGCAGACCGACGCGACCTTCCTGATCGTCACCCACGACATCGGCACGGCCCGCACGGTCCCCGACAATCTCGGCATGCTGTTCCGCCGCGAGCTCGTGATGTTCGGCCCGCGCGAGGTGCTGCTCACCAGCGAGGAGCCGGTCGTCAAGCAGTTCCTGAACGGCCGCCGCGAGGGCCCGATCGGCATGTCGGAGGAGAAGGACGCCGCGCAGGTGGCGGCCGAGATGGCCGAGGTCGCAGCCGGCCGCGGCTCCTACGTCGCCGGCCCGAAGGGTGGCGGCGGCTCCGCGGTCCCGCCGCAGATCCAGCCCAGCCCGGGCCTGCCCGAGCGCAAGGCCGCCGGACGCCGCAAGCAGCGGGTCATGGACATGCTGCACACGCTCCCCGAGGCCGCCCAGGCCGCCATTCGAGAACTCTTGGAACAGGAGGAGCGGGAAGAAGCCGAAGCGAGGGGTGCCGTCCGACCGGGGACGCGCTGATGCCAAGTCTTTCTCCGCTCGGTGGAGTGCGACAGTCGGGCAGGCTGTTCGCACTCTTCCTCGACGTCGGCCGGATGACCTTCAAACGTCCGTTCCAGATGCGCGAGTTCATCCAACAGGCGTGGTTCATCGCCAGCGTCACGATCCTGCCGACGATGCTGGTGACCATCCCGTTCGGCGCGGTCATCGCCCTGCAACTGGGCACGTTGTCCCGCCAGATCGGCGCGCAGTCGTTCACCGGCGCCGCCAGCGTGCTCGCGATCATCCGCGAGGCCAGCCCGATCGTCGTCGCGCTGCTGATCGCCGGCGCCGGCGGCTCGGCCATCTGCGCCGATCTGGGCAGCCGCAAGATCCGCGACGAAATCGACGCGATGGAGGTGCTCGGCATCTCGCCGGTGCAGCGCCTCGTCGTGCCCCGTGTGCTCGGCTGCATGCTCGTCGCCACCGCGCTCAACGGCGTGGTCTCGGTTGTCGGCGTGGCCGGCGGCTACTTCTTCAACGTGATCCTGCAACACGGGACGCCCGGCGCCTATCTCGCGAGCTTCTCTGCGCTCGCGCAGTTACCCGACCTCTACACCGGCGAACTCAAGGCGCTGATCTTCGGCTTACTCGCCGGGGTCGTCGCGTCGTACAAGGGCCTGAACGCCGGTGGTGGCCCCAAGGGCGTGGGCGACGCGGTGAACCAGGCTGTGGTGATCACCTTCATGATGTTGTTCGCCGTCAACTTCGTCATCACGGCCGTGTACTTCCAGGTCGTCCCGGCGAAGGGGTCATGAGCCATGGCCACTGACGTCGTCGCCACCGCCCGCCGGGTGGTCAAGGCCCCGCTGGGCATGCTCGACCAACTGGGCGACCAGTTCGCGTTCTACCTGAAGGCGATCGGCTGGATCCCGCGCACGATCCGGCACTACAAGAAGGAGACGCTGCGCATCCTGTCCGAGGTCGTCTTCGGCAGCGGCTCGCTGGCGATCATCGGCGGCACGGTGGGCGTCATCGGCTTCATGTGCTTCTTCACCGGCACCGAGGTCGGCCTGCAGGGGTACGCGGCACTCGACCAGCTCGGCGTCTCGTCCTTCTCCGGCTTCATCACCGCGTTCTTCAACACACGCGAGATCGCGCCGCTGGTGGCGGGGCTCGCGCTGTCGGCGACCGTCGGCTGTGGGTTCACCGCGCAGCTGGGCGCCATGCGCATCAGCGAGGAGGTGGACGCGCTCGAGGTGATGGCGGTACCGAGCGTGCCGTTCCTCGTGACGACCCGGGTGATCGCCGGCTTCATCGCGGTCATCCCGCTCTACGTCATCGGCCTGCTGTCGTCCTACCTCGCCTCGTACGCGATCGTCGTCTACTACTACCACGACTCGGCGGGCACCTATTCGCACTATTTCCATCTGTTCCTGCCGCCGCTGGACGTGATCTGGTCCTTCTTCAAGGTCCTGATCTTCGCGATCGTGATCATCCTCGTGCACTGCTACTACGGGTATCACGCGTCCGGGGGTCCGGCGGGAGTCGGCGTGGCCGTGGGCCGCGCTGTCCGGGTGGCCATCGTCATGCTCAACATCCTCGACTTCTTCCTGTCCTTCGCGATCTGGGGCTCGACCACGAGCGTCAGGATTGCGGGGTAGCTGATGGTCAGGGAGTCGACGGGAGCGGTCGTGAAGCGCCGCGTTCAGGGCGTGCTGATGCTCGGCCTCGTGGCGGGCTTGATCGCGCTGTCGATCGCGTTCTACAACAAGGTGTTCACCGACACGGTCACCGTCACGCTGCGCGCAGACCACACCGGCAACGAGTTGCTGATCGACTCCGACGTCAAGGAGCGCGGCGTCATCGTCGGCTCGGTGAAGTCGGTGACTTCGGAGGGTGACGGCGCGATCGTGAAGCTCGCGCTCTTCCCCGACCGGGTGAAGGACATCCCGAAGAACGTCAAGGCGCAGATCCTGCCCAAGACGCTGTTCGGCGAGCAGTACGTCGCCCTGGTCGCGCCAGCCGACCCGGCTCCGCCGATCGCGGCCGGGGACGTCATCCCGCAGGACCGGTCGAAGGGCGCGCTGGAGACCCAGCAGGTTCTCGGCGACATCCTGCCGCTGCTCAACGCCGTGCAGCCCGCGCAGCTGAACGCCACCCTCACGGCGCTGGCCGAGGCGCTGCGCAACCGCGGTGACGAGCTCGGCCAGACGCTGGTGAACTTCGACCGCTACCTGAAGATCATCAACCCCCACACCAAGCAGCTCGTCGACGACCTGTCCAAGCTCGGCCAGGTCGCGCTCGAGTACAACTCGCTGGCGCCGGACATCTTCGCGACGCTGCAGAATCTGCAGGTCTCGGCCAAGACGATCATCGACCGGCGCGATGCCCTGGACAGCCTGCTCGCGAACGGCACGGACGCGTCGACGGTGCTACAGGGCTTCCTGAACGACAACGAGCAGCGCATCATCCGGGTGACCGGGCAGACCGACGCCGTCTACGGCCTGCTCGACCAGTACTCGCCGGAGTTCACCTGCTTGTTCGCCGGCATCAACCAGCTCTTCGACCTGGAGAGCACGGCGATCTACGACAACCGCATCCACCTCGGCGTCATCGTGAACGGGAACAACCTCGGCCCGTACAAGAAGAACGCCAAGGTCAACGACACCCCAACGCTCGTCACCGGGTTCGGGCCGAACTGCTTCGGGCTGCCGGACAACCCGACGCCGACCGACGCGAACGGCCGGTTCCAGGTCCCGGAAAAGTTCCGGTGCCTGCGCGACGGGGTGAACGGTGGGGCTCTCACCCGCGAGGCGGAGAACCCGAACTGCTCGCCGAAGACGAACAGCTCGCTCAACTCGCCCGAGGAAGACGCGATGGTCAACACCATCGTCGCGATGCAGTTGAAAACAACGCCGGACAAGGTCTCCGGCGTGGCGACGCTGCTCGGCGCCCCCCTGCTGCGCGGACGGCAGGTGACCATCAAATGACAAGGGGAGTAAACGCTCACCTCCGCTTCGCGGGCCAAGATGGCTCGCGGCAGGCTCACCTCCGCTTCGCGGGCCAAGATGGCTCGCGGCAGGCTCACCCCCGCTTCGCGTTCCGAGATGGCATGCGGAGGGTGGGCCGATGAGAGGTTGGGTCTCACCGTTCATCAAGCTGGTCATCTTCCTGGTGATCACCGCGATCGCGACCTACATACTGGGCGCCACGATCGCGAACTCGTCGTTCGGCTCGACGACGACCTACACCGCGGACTTCAGTGACGTGACCGGGCTTCAGCTCGGCGACGACGTCCGCATCTCCGGTGTGCGGGTCGGCACGGTCACCGACATCAAGATCGAGCAGGGTTCGAAGGAGCAGCACTACGCGGGCTACGCGCAGGTGTCCTTCACCGTCCAGAAGTCCGATCCGCTGCCCGCGTCGACCGAGGTGAACCTCCGGTACCGCAACCTGGTCGGCCAGCGCTATCTCGATGTGCAGCAGGGCGCGGGGGACCCCAACGACCTGTTGAAGGACGGCGACACGATCTGCGGCGGGCCGGACCCGACCAACTGCCCGAACACCCATCCTGCGGTCGACCTCACCGTGTTGTTCAACGGGTTCGCGCCGCTGGTGAAGGGACTGAGTGCGCCGGCGATCAACCAGCTGTCGTTCGAGGTCATCCAGACGCTGCAGGGCGAGGGCGGGGCGCTCGAGTCTCTGCTGGGCACGGTCGCCGATCTGACGAACTCGCTCGCCGACAAGGACCAGGTCATCGGCGACGTCATCACCAACCTGACCGGTGTGCTGACCGCGGTCGGCGAGCGCGACAACGAGCTGAACGACCTGATCATCCAGCTCAAGAACTTCTTCACCGGCCTGGCCCAGGACCGGCACACCATCGGCAACGCGATCGACGGGATCAACCGGCTCGCCAACTCGACCGCCGACCTGCTGACCCACGTGCGCGGGCCGTTCGCCCAGGACGTCAAGTCCATCACCGGCCTCGTCGACCAGCTGAACCAGAACAGCTCGACGCTGAAGTTCGTGATCAGGCAGCTGCCGCCCACGGTCGGCGCGCTGATCCGCACGGCCAGCTACGGGTCGTGGTTCAACTTCTACCTCTGCGAGGCCAGCGGAACGCTCGTGCTCCCGGGCAACATCAAGAAGGAGATCAACATAGCTTCAAACGGTGCGGCGAGGTGTAACTCATGAGCCGGCCCACGCCGTCGCCGCGGCCGTCTCCCGCGCCGCCGCCCGAGCCGAGCGAGACGCACGAGACCGCGGCCCCGGTGCAGACGCGCAAGTCGCCGCGCATCGGCCGCTCGTTCTCCTCCCGTAACCCCACGCCGATCGGTGCCATCGGGCTGGTCTTCCTCCTCGTCCTGCTCGTGGCCGCGTTCAATGCGGCGAAGCTGCCGCTCATCGGCGGCGGCACCGAGTACTCCGCGTACTTCGCCGAATCCGCGAACCTGCAGGACGGCGACGACGTGCGGATCGCCGGCATCAAGGTCGGCAAGGTGGGGAGCGTCAGCGTCGTCACCGACGCTGCCGAGTGCGTCAACCCGAATCCGAAGCTGACCGGTTGCATCAAGGCGACCTTCACCATCAAGAACGGTTTCGTCGGCGACCAGAGCACGGTCGACATCAAGCTCAAGACGCTGCTCGGCGCGAAGTACCTCAACATCAACTCGATCGGCAAGGAGTCGCAGGACTCGCACAAAGCGATCCCGATCACTCGCACTACGACGCCGTTCGACATCTACCCCGCCTTCAGCCAGCTGACCAACACGATCAACGAGCTCGACACCAAGAGTCTGGGCGAGTCGTTCCAGGTGCTGGCCGACGACTTCCGCGGTACGCCCGGCGAGGTGCGCCCGGTGATCGACGGCCTGTCGAGGCTGTCCACCACGATCGCGAGCCGCGACGCGGCGTTGCACGAGCTGCTCGCCCGGACGAACCAGGTCACGGGCACCCTCGCGCAACGCGACCAGGACCTGACCCAGCTGATCCGGGACGGCAACCTGTTGCTGCAGGAGCTGAACGCTCGCCGGGATGCGATCCACGCGCTGTTCATCAACACGCAGGTGCTCTCCGAGCAGCTACGCGGGCTCGTGCGGGACAACCAGAAGACGATCGGGCCGCTGCTGAACAGCCTCGACCAGATCCTGACGCTGCTGAAGAACAACGAGGACAGTCTCGACCGCGGCTTGTCCCTCCTCGGCCCGTTCTACCGGGTGTTCAACAACGTCATCGGCAACGGCCGCTGGTTCGACAACTACATCCAGAACCTGAGTGTGTGCGGCATCTTCAGCATCCTGCTCAAGACGGGGACCTGCTGATGGCCAAGCTGCCCGCCAACGTCACCCGGATCATCATCGGGGCGGTCGTGCTCGCCATCGTCGCGGTGGGCGCCTACTTCGTGTTCTTCAACGGCTCGTCCAGCAAGAAGGTCACCGCGCAGTTCGCGTCCGCCATCGGCATCTACACGGGCACCCCGGTGCGGATCCTCGGCGTCAACGTAGGCGAGGTGACCGGCGTGCATCCCGGCGGCGCGTACGTCACCGTCGACATGCAGTACGACAGCAAGTACAAGCTGGCACCGAACGCCAGCGCGATCGAGGTCGCGAACTCGTTGGTCAGCGACCGGTACATCCAGCTGACCCCGCTGTGGGACGCGAAGCGCGACGGCCCCAAGTACCTGTCCGACGACGCCGTCATCGACGTCGAGCACACCGGCGGGCCGGCCGAACTCGACGACATCTACGCCTCGCTCGACAAGCTGGCCGTGGCGCTCGGCCCGCAGGGCGCGAACAAGGGGGGCCAGCAGAGCGGCGCCCTGAGCGAGCTGCTCAAGGTCGCCGCCGCGAACCTGCAGGGCAACGGTGCGGCGTTCGGCCGCAGCATCACCAAGCTGTCGGGTGCAGCCCAGACGCTGGCCAACAGCCGTGGGGATCTGTTCGGGACGGTCCGGAACCTGCAGCAGTTCGCCGAGGCGCTGCACGCGAGCGACGGCCAGATCCGGCTCTTCAACCAGCAGCTCGCGCAGGTGGCGACCGACCTCGCCTCCGAACGCGGCGACCTCGGTGCCGCGTTGCACGACCTCGGTCTCGCGCTCGACGACGTTTCGCGGTTCGTGAAGCAGAACGCCGCGAAGTTCCACACAGACATCCAGGGGCTGGAGGAGATCACCGGCGTCCTGGTCAAGGAGAAGTCTTCGCTGAACGAGACGCTGGCGATCGGGCCCGTCGCACTCGCGAACCTGGTGCACACCTACCAGCCGGACATCGGCGCGATCGCGACGCGCGGCAACCTCGCCTCGTTCTCCAGCACACAGAACAACAGCGCGACGAACATCCTGTGCAGCATCCTGGGGCTGGCCCCGATCGACCTTTCCAAGGTGTGCCCGACTAACGGCGGCGGCGGCGGTGGACTGCCTGGCGTACCGGGCCTGGGCGGCAATGCCGGCACCGGCATCCCCGGACTGATCGGAGCCGGCGGATGAAAAGAGGAGTGAACTCTCGCCTCCGCTTCGCGGGCCAAGTCGGCCTGCTCACGCGCAGTCGTTCGCGGCGCGCGCTCCGTCTCCTCGCCCTCGGTGCCGTGGGCGCCCTCACCCTGACCGGCTGCGGGTTCAAGGGCCTGTACAGCGCGCCGCTGCCCGGCGGTGCGGACACCGGCAGCCACCCGTTCACCGTCACCGCCTACTTCGCCGACGTTCTCGACCTGGTGCCGCAGTCCGCGGTCAAGGTCAACGACGTCCCGGTCGGCAAGGTCACCGGGATCGACCTGTCGACGCGGTGCACCGGCTCGACGCAGCACTGGTGCGCCAAGGTGAAGATGAGCGTCAACGGGTCGGTCGACTTGCCGGCGAACTCGCACGCCGTGGTGCAGCAGACCTCCCTGCTGGGCGAGAAGTACGTGCAACTGATCGCGCCGGCGACGGACCCGTCGCCCAACCGCCTCGGCAACGACTCGACGATCGAGTTCATCGACACGCAGTCCGCTGCCGAGGTCGAGCAGGTGCTCGGTGCGCTGTCCCTCGTGCTGAACAACGGCGGGCTCACCCAGATCCAGAACATCGCGCAGGAGCTGAACAAGGCGCTCGGCACGCCGGAACGCCGCCAGGCGGCCCGCGCACTGATCACCGACCTCGACACGTTCATGGGCACGCTGGACAGCCAGAAGAACGACATCACTACAGCGCTCGAGAACGTCGACCAGCTGGCGATCACGCTGAACCACCAGAAGCAGATCCTGGTCGACGCGTTGGACACCTTCCCGAAGGCGCTGCGCGTGCTCAATGCCGAGCGTGGCCAGCTCGTCACCCTGCTCAGCAGCCTGTCGGACCTCGGCAGCGTCGCCACCAGGGTGATCAACTCGACGCAGGAAGGGCTGGTCTCGTCGCTCAAGGCGCTCAACCCGGTGGTGACCAGGCTCGCCGAGTCCGGTGCGAACTTCCCGAAGGCGCTGAAGATCGCCGGGACGTTCCCGTTCCCGCTCGGCCTGACGCGCACGCTCATCCGCGGTGACTACGCCAACCTGGATGCGGTGTTCGACCTCAGCCTCACGGACACGCTGTGCGGCGTCCTGCCGCCGCCGCTCGGCACGATCTTCTGCAACCTGCCCGGCTCCATCAACCACAAGCAGTCGCAGGGCGGCGGAGCGAAGCAGACCAACGGGGCAGGCGCGTCACCGACGCTGATCGGCGCCGGGCGGTGATGCGGCCGTGTTGAGGCGCAGCACCAAGGTCCAGCTGATCCTGTTCGTCGTCATCACCCTGCTCGGCGTGTCCTACGTATCCGCCGAGTACGTCGGGCTGGCCAAGTACATCACCGGCGACAACAGCTGCACGCTCACCGCGGCCTTCCCGGACTCCGGCGGCATCTTCAGCAATGCGGAGGTCACGTACCGCGGGGTGACGGTGGGCCAGGTGGGCACGCTGCACCTGATCAAGGGCGGCACCGAGGTCGACCTGAAACTGGACAGCTGCACCGACATCCCGGTGACGGCGACCGCGACCGTGGCCAACCGGTCGGTCGTCGGCGAGCAGTACATCGACATCCAGCCGGTAGCGGGTACGAAGGAAAACGAGGGGCCCTACCTGAAGGGCGGGCAAGCGGTCGGCACCATCACCACGAACCACATCCCGACTGCGACCCAGACGCTGCTGGTCGATCTGGACCGCTTCTTCCGCTCCGTCCCGCTGGACGCGCTGCGCACCACCATCGACGAGCTCGGCAAGTCCGTCGCCGGCCGTGGTAACGATCTGGGCCGGCTGCTGGACGCGACCGATGCCTTCATCGGCGCCGCCAGCCAGTCGGACAACGTGAGTGCCACCATCCAGCTGATCAACGAGTCGACCTCGGTGCTGCAGACCCAGCTCGACCAGCGCGAGCCGCTGCAGATCTGGACGCACAACCTGAACCTGCTCTCCCAGCAGCTCAGGACCAGCGACCCGGACTTCCGGCACCTGCTGAA
>JAVHVB010000145.1:0-2513 GCA_032160775.1 Pseudonocardiales bacterium
GTGGAGGACGTGCTGGGCTCGAAGCTGATCGCGGACCCGTTGCACCTGCTCGAGTGCGCGCCCATTTCGGACGGCGGGGCCGCGGTGGTGGTCACCGCCGCCGATCACGCGCGCGATCTGGCAGAACCGCCCGTCTACCTGCGGGGGATCGCCGAGCGACACGACTTCGAACACGTCACGCAAGCAGCGAATCTGGGGACCACCGGCGCGGCGGTGACCGGACCACAGGCGCTCCTGCGTGCCGGGCTACGCCACGACGACATCGACGTGGCGATGGTGTACGACGCCTTCGCATTCATCCAGTGCATGCAGCTGGAGGACCTCGGATTCTGCTCAAAGGGCGAAGGCGGCAGCTTCGTCGCGGCCGGCGAAACCCGGCTCGGCGGCAGCCTGCCCGTCAATACGCACGGCGGGGTCCTCTCGCACTCACACGCCGGCAAGCCGAGCGGGCTGTTCCTGATCACCGAGGCGGTGCAGCAGCTGCGGGGGACTGCAGTGGGTCGGCAGGTGGCCGGCGCGACCAACGCACTGGTGCACGCCGAGGGCGGCATCCTGGCCTCGCACTGCACCGCCGTCATCTCGGCGGAGCCGCGATGACCGATCCAGCCGGCAAGCCGATCCCGGTGGCCGACCAGGACAGCGCCGGGTACTGGGCCGCGGTTGCCGACCACCGGTTGGTGGTGCAGCACTGCAAATCGTGCGGTCACCGTCAGCTCTATCCGAGGTTGTACTGCACCGTGTGCCACAGCACTGGCGTCGACCTCGAACTCGAGGACGTCGACGGTAGTGGTGAGGTCTACGCGACCACCGTCGTGCGCCGTGCGCCGACCGCCGCGTTCGCCGCCGACGTTCCGTACTGCATCGCATTGATCCGGCTCGCCGAAGGCCCACTGATAATGGCCAATGTCGTCGGCTGCGAACCCGACGAGGTCGTCATCAACTTGCCTGTTCAGGTCGACTTCGGCGATGCGCGCGGCGATACGGTCGTGCCCCGGTTCCGGCCGATCACCGAGACCTAGGCGTCCGGCCAGGTCTCGTACGCGGTCAGCCCCTCGAGTGCCAGGCCGAAGCCGAGTTGCGCCAGCAACTGTTGTTTGAGGTTCTGGGTCAACGCCGCCCGGGTGTACCGAAGGGTGATGTCCGACTGCCGGGCGAGCTGGCGGGCCCATTTCCAGGCGGCGGCCAGCGACTGACCGTCGGGCACGACCTCCGCGACGATCCCGAGTCGCTTGGCCTCGTCGGCGCCGATCCGCTCGCCGGTCAACAGGAACGACCGGCCGCGGTTCGGGCCGAGCAGCATGGGCCAGATGACGTGGACGCCGTCGCCGGGGACCGTGCCGAACTTGAAGTGCGGCGCGTCTTGCAAGTAGGAGCTCTGCTCTGCAACGACGATGTCGGCGAGCAGGGCGATTTCGGCGTGGATCTTCGCCGGGCCGTTGATCGCTGAAATGACCGGCACCTCGATGTCCAGCAGCTGGGTGAGCAGCCGCTGCCCGTGGGTGTAGATGCGGTTCCACTTCTGTGCCGTCATCGCGCCGACCCAGCTCGCATCCATCGACGCGATGAAATCGCTGCCGGTGCCCGTCACGATGACAACCCGGTTGTCGGGGTCGCGCCCCACGGCCGTGAACACGCGGCCGAGCTCCTCGTGTGGGCCGTCGCCCCACACGAGCGGGCCGTCGTCGCTGTGCAGCTGGAGTTCGAGGATCCCGTCCTCGCGGCGGATGCGTACGTGCCGGAAGGCGTTCTCGTAATCAGCGAGCATCGTGTTCATCCACCCGAGTGCGTGAGCGAATCGCGGAGCTGGGGTTTGAGCACCTTACCGGCGGCGTTGCGCGGCAGGGTGTCGACGAAGGTGTAGCCGCGCGGCACCTTGAAATCGGCGATCCGCTCGGCCGCGAACGAGCTGGCGTCAGCCGGATCGAGCGACGCGCCATCCCGCATCACGACGAACGCATGGACATCCTCACCCAGGCGCGGGTGGGCAATCCCGACGACCGCGGCGTCGAGGATGTCCGGGTGGGACAGGAGTACGGCCTCCACCTCGGCGGAGCTGATGTTGTATCCGCCGCGCACGATGATGTCCTTCTTGCGGTCGACGACGTAGAGATAACCGTCTGCGTCGAGCCGGACGATGTCGCCGGAGCGCAGCCAGCCGTCGTCGAAGGCGGTGTCCGTCGCCGCGGGGTCGTCGAGGTACCCGTCCATCACCGCCGGCCCGCGCAACAGCAACTCGCCGACCTCGTCGGCGCCGACGACGTTCTGGCCATCGGCGTCGACGACCCGGAACTCGGTGAACTCGCCGGCGCAGCGCCGGCCGATAGAGCCGAGCCGGACGAGCGCGTCCTCTGCAGGAAGGTAGGTGCCTCCCGGACCGGCCTCGGTGAGCCCGTAGGTCTGGACGAGCCCCACCCCGGGCAGCCGCTCGCGCAGCTGTCGGATGAGCGCAGGCGCCATCGCCGCGCCGCCGTAGTCCAGCAAACGCAGCGAACGGAGCGCGGTCGCGTCGAGCT
>JAVHVB010000146.1:0-2757 GCA_032160775.1 Pseudonocardiales bacterium
TGAACGCGTTGAACTCACCGCCCACTGCATCCATCGCGTTGGCGATGTCGAGCGCAGAACGCCGCGTCGTCCCCTTGAAGAGCAGGTGCTCGAGGAAGTGACTGGTGCCGGCGAGCGCCGGGCTCTCGTCGCGGGAACCGACCGGAACCCAGATGCCGACGCTTGCGCTACGGACGCCAGGCATCGCCTCGGAGACCACGCGCAGCCCGCCGGGCAGCACAGTGCGGGTGATCAACCCGCCGCCGGTGGCCTCGTCGAGGCGTCGCGTCATCGCTCGCTGGAGCGGGCGCGCGGCGGTCACCGGGCCGATCCTACGGATGCGCAGGGCGATCAGGCACGCACGCCGCAGAACGCCCGTTCGCGAGGGGTCCGCACCACCGGGAAATGCCGCGGACGCAGGCCGAGCAGGTAGCCGCCGACCCCGACCACGATGCCGCGCAGCAGCGGCACCCGGAGCAGCCAGCCGGACAGCCCGAAGGCTGGGGCGACCAGCCAGGCGACGACACCCGCGGCCACGAACGCCGCAGCAAGGTGTCCCGCGTCGCGGGTGCCGACGATCAGCCAGGTGGTGAGCGCGAGCCCGGCGGTGACGACGGCGAGCCACAGATCCCAGAGCAGCGAGTGCGCGTGCAGGATCTCGAGCGGCAGCAGGCCGAGCGCGATGAGCGCGGCACCCGCCACGGCGGCGAGCACCGCGGGCAGCGCCCGGCGCCGGGCCGGACCCCGGTAGCAGGCGAGCTCGCTCAACGGGTGCTCGGCCAGCATCGCGGACGCGTTCGCGTACATCCGCGCGGAGGGGTAGCGGACGGCGACGCGGCGGCGCAACCACTCCGGCGCTCGCTCGCTGATCCAGATCGCGTCGACCCGGGCGTGCTCGGCCCGGAACCCCTTCGTGCCCGCCACCACGCCGCCCCAGCAGGACACCACGGCGTGCACGTAACGGCAGTTCCGGTTCTGTGCGGCCGCGGCCTCGGTGCCGTAGGCGTAGAAGCCGCACTCGCACGCGGCGTCGGGAACGGGGTGCGGGCCGCGTGGATGGTGGCCGGTCGGCGGCGAGCACACGGCGGTGTTCGGGCCGTCGTACCAGCTGCCGTCCGAGTGCAGCGGCAGCAGCGCGCCGGAGTCGTCGATCCGGAACGTGCGCAAGCCGACGACCTCCCCGACGAGAGGTTGGCAGCCGGCGAACTCGCGCATTACCGGGGCGGCTCCGGGTGCGGCAGCGGGTCCGGCGCCGGATACGGGCCGGGATCCGGCTCCGGATTCGGGTACGGCGTGGGAACCGGCGAGGGCGGCTCCGGCATGGTGGCCCGCGGCGCCACCGTCCAGGCGTCAGCGTCGTCGATCCCGAAGGACGCGCCGGGCAGGACTTCGTACTGCTGCTGGGTGGGTCCGATGTCCCCCATGTGCCTGACGGTACGCCCGAGCTAGCGCGGCAGCCAAGCGTCCGGCGCGTCGTTCAGTCGGCGGACGTGCGGAGGCAGCGCGCCGGTGAGCACCTGGGCGAGGGTCGTCTCGTCGAGGACCTTGCGCAGGCTCGCCCGCACCGCGACCCACACCTCGGGCAGATGCTCGGCGACTCCGGCGTAGGTGGTCTCGTGCGGGCGCAGCCCGCGGACCTCGGCCAGCGGCCCGTCGACGGCGCGCATGACCGCGCCGATGGTGATGTCGCGGGGCGAGCGGGCCAGGGCGTAGCCACCGTCCGCGCCCCGCTGGCTGCGCACGACCCCGGCCCGGCGCAGCTCGCCGAGGATCGCCTCGACGAACTTCCGCGGCAGTCCCTGCTCGGTCACGATCGTCTCGATCTTGACGAGTTCGGGCTCCTGGGCAGCGAGGCTCAGGAGGGCGCGAACCGCATAGTCGGTTTTCGCAGAGATCTGCACGACAGCAGTCTGGCAAAGATCGGGTGATCGTGGCGGCAACTGGGCCGCTACGACGCGAGACTGGTGCTGTTCGGGATCGCCTGAAGCCAGACGGACGTCCCCTCGTGCAGGTTGAGAGCCTCGCTCTGCGCGCGGGTGAGCTGCACGAGCGTGGGCCCTTCGCCCGCGGTGGCCATCTCGACTCGCACCTCGAAACCGACCCGCTGGAGGCGCACGACCTGCGCGGGGATCGCCCCGGGCGTCTCCGAGGTGAAGATCTCGATGTCGTGCGGACGCACCAGTTTGCCACCGAGCGAGGTCACCGGACCGAGGAACGACATCACGAACTCGTTGCCCGGCTTGTCGTACAGCTCGTCCGGGCTGCCGACCTGCTCGACCCGGCCGTCGTTGATCACCACGATCTCGTCGGAGACCTCGAGTGCCTCCTCCTGATCGTGCGTGACGAACAATGTCGTCACATGCACCTCGTCGTGCAGTCGGCGCAACCAGTCACGCAGCTCCTTGCGCACCTTGGCGTCGAGAGCGCCGAACGGCTCGTCCAGCAGCAGCACCTTCGGCTCGACCGCGAGCGCGCGGGCGAGCGCCATCC
Organism: Pseudonocardiales bacterium; assembly: GCA_032160775.1. GTDB lineage: Bacteria > Actinomycetota > Actinomycetes > Mycobacteriales > Jatrophihabitantaceae > Jatrophihabitans. The sequence continues at coordinate 2,470 of JAVHVB010000146.1, forward strand.
GCTGCCGCTGCCCGCCGGACAGCTCGGCCGGCAGCCGATCGGCGAACTGTCCGAGGTGGACGAGTTCGAGGAGCTCGTGCACCCGCCGGCGGATCTCGTCCTTCGGCCGCTTGCGGATCTCCAAACCGAAGGCGACGTTCCGGTAGACCGAGAGGTGCGTAAACGCCGCGTAGTGCTGGAACACGAACCCGACGTCTCGATGTCTCGGGGCGAGTTTGGTTGCGTCCTCGCCGTCGATCTCGACCGAGCCGCTGTCCGGCCTCTCGAGACCGGCGATGATGCGCAGCA
>JAVHVB010000147.1:0-16420 GCA_032160775.1 Pseudonocardiales bacterium
TGTTCGTCCTGACCTTCATCGTCAACGCGATCGCGCGGTCCATCGTCGCTCGGCGGAAGGACTTCACATGACCACGGCGGGGCTCACGCAGCCGAGCTCGCTGCTGGCGAAGAGCCGATCGCGCACGGTGAAGAACCATCTCGCCACCGTGCTGGTGCTGCTCAGCTTCGCGATCGCTCTCATACCGCTCGTCTGGGTGCTCTGGACGGTGGCGAGCAACGGGCTCAGCACGATCACTCGCGCGTCCTGGTGGACAGGCACGATGCGCAACGTCACCTACACCGACCCCGGTGGCGGCGCGCGCCACGCGATCATCGGGACCCTCGAGCAGGTGGCGTTGTGCACAGCGATCTCGGTGCCGCTCGCGCTGATGGTCGGCATTTATCTCGTCGAGTACGGCGGCAACCTGTTCGCCCGCGTGACGACGTTCATGGTCGACGTGCTCACCGGAATCCCGTCAATCGTGGCCGGCCTGTTCATCTTCGCCCTGTTGCACGAGACGCTCGGTGTGGGCCTGTCGGGGTGGCTCGTGTCGATGGCGCTCGTGGTCCTGATGGTGCCGGTCATCGTCCGATCCACCGAGGAGATGCTCCGCCTCGTCCCCAACGAGTTGCGCGAGGCGTCGTATGCGCTCGGCATCCCGAAGTGGCGAACCATCGTCAAGGTCGTCATCCCGACCGCGTTCACCGGCATCATCACCGGGGTCGTGCTCGGCATCGCGCGCGTTGCCGGCGAGACAGCACCGCTGCTGATCCTGGTCAGCACGACGGACGACACGAACTGGAATCTGTTGGACGGCAATCAGACGGCGCTGCCGACTCTCATCGCGCAGGCCTTCCGGGATGCCGGCCAGACCGCCGCCGGAGGCGGGTACACGTTCGACGCGAACGGCAACAAGGTCTACGGCGGGGTGACGAACTTCGCGATCGACCGGATGTGGGGCGCGGCCCTGACCCTGATCCTCATCATCCTGTTGCTCACCCTCATCGCCCGTCTCATCGGGCGCTTCAACAAGCTCGCGAAGTAGGGACGTCATGGCCAAACGCATCGATGCCGACAACCTCAACATCTACTACGGCAAGTTCCTCGCGGTCAGCGAGGTCAGCTTAACCATCAACCCGCGCTCGGTAACCGCGTTCATCGGCCCGTCCGGCTGCGGCAAGTCGACGGTGCTGCGCACGATCAACCGGATGCACGAGGTCATCGCGGGTGCCCGGGTCGAAGGCAAGGTCCGGCTCGACGGCGAGGACATCTACGACGACGCCGTCGACCCGGTCAACGTCCGCCGCACCATCGGCATGGTCTTCCAGCGGCCGAACCCGTTCCCGACGATGTCCATCTACGACAACGTCGCCGCGGGGCTGAAGCTCCAGGCGGGCCGGCTGAAGAAGTCCGAGCTGGACAACGTGGTGGAGAAGTCGCTGCGTGCCGCGAACCTCTGGGAAGAGGTGCGCGACCGGCTCGACAAGCCCGGCGCGGGCTTGTCCGGCGGGCAGCAGCAGCGGCTGTGCATCGCCCGCGCGATCGCGATCGAGCCGCAGGTACTGCTGATGGACGAGCCCTGCTCGGCGCTGGACCCGATCTCGACGCTGGCCATCGAGGACCTCATCCAGCAGCTGAAGGAGACGTACACGATCGTGATCGTCACCCACAACATGCAGCAGGCGGCGCGGGTGTCGGACCGCACCGCGTTCTTCAACCTCGCCGGGGTCGGCAGGCCGGGTCAGCTCGTCGAGATGGACGACACCGAGAAGATCTTCTCCAACCCGTCCGAGCGGCGCACGGAGGACTACATATCAGGCCGCTTCGGGTGATTGGGCGTACCTTCCGCTCATGCCCCACTATGACGTGGTCGTTGTCGGCTCGGGGTTCGGCGGCAGCGTCGCGTCACTGCGGCTGACCGAGAAGGGCTACCGGGTCGGCGTCCTCGAAGCGGGCCGCCGGTTCACCCCGGACACGCTGCCCAAGAACTCGTGGCATCTGCGCGACTACGTGTGGGCGCCGGCGCTCGGCTGCACCGGCATGCAGCGGATCCACGTCCTCAAGGACTGCGTGATCCTCGCCGGCGCGGGCGTCGGCGGCGGTTCGCTCAACTACGCGAACACGCTGTACGAGCCGCCGCAGCCGTTCTACGACGACCCGCAGTGGGCGCACATCACCGACTGGCGTGACGAGTTGGCGCCCTACTACGACCAGGCGAAGCGGATGCTCGGCGTCGTCCAGAACCCGACCACCACGCCGAGCGACCTCGAGATGCAGCGCCTGGCCGAGCAGTTCGGCAAGGGCGACACGTACCACCCGACACCGGTCGGCGTCTTCTTCGGCACCGGCGGCGAGCTCGAACCGGGCCGGACCGTGCCCGACCCGTTCTTCGGCGGCGCCGGGCCCGAGCGCACCGGCTGCATCCAGTGCGGCGAGTGCATGACCGGCTGCCGGCACGGCGCGAAGAACACCCTCGTCACCAACTACCTGTACCTCGCCGAGACGAACGGCGCCGTCATCCACCCGCTGACCACCGTTACCGACGTCCGGCCGCGGAAGGGCGGCGGGTACGAGGTCCGCACCAAGCGCAGCGGCCGCCTGCTGCCGGGCAAGGGCGACACGTTCACCGCCGACCAGGTCGTCTTCGCCGCCGGCACGTACAACACCCAGAAGCTGCTGCACCAGCTGAAGCAGTCGACCCTGCCGAACGTGTCCGACCGGCTCGGCTACCTCACTCGGACCAACTCGGAATCGCTATTGGGCGTGCGGATGTGGCACCCGAAGAAGGACTACACCCAGGGTGTGGCGATCACCTCGTCCTGGCATCCGGACGAGAACACACACATCGAGCCGGTGCGCTACGGCAAGGGCAGCAACGCCATGGGGTTGCTGAACACGTTGATGACCGACGGTGGCACGCGCCGGAACAGGTGGGCTCAGTTCCTGTTCGCGATGCTGCGCAACCCCTTACGGCTGCGGCTGCTCGTTCCACGCAAATGGTCCGAGCGGGTGATCATCCTGCTGGTGATGCAGACGCTGAACAATTCGATCACCGTCAAGCGGGTCAAGAGCAGGTTCGGCCGCGGCAAGCTCACCACCGAACAGGGTGAGGGCGAGCCGAACCCGACCTGGATCCCGGTCGCCAACCAAGCCGCCAAGCAACTGGCCGACAACGTCGGCGGCGTCGCCGGCGGCACCTGGGGCGACCTGATGAACATCCCGATGACCGCGCACTTCATCGGCGGCTGCGCGATCGGCGACTCGCCGTCCACCGGCGTGGTGGACCCCTACCACCGGCTCTACGGGCATCCGGGGCTGCACGTCGTGGACGGCTCGACGTTGTCCGCGAACCTCGGCGTGAACCCGTCTCTGTCAATCACCGCGCAGGCCGAGCGCGCGCTGGCAATGTGGCCGAACCACGGCGAAGTGGACGCGCGCCCCCGGCTCGGCGCAGGGTACGAAAGGATCACACCGGTCAAACCGATCGCGCCCGCGGTTCCCGAGGGGGCGCCGGGCGCGATACGGTACGGACCGGTGCGCCTCGGTATGCCCGGGTCACGCCCAGCTTGAAAGTGCGTCGGACAGGGAGACCGGCCGTCCGGCGTCGGGAGGGTTCCGACGTCGCGCGACCGTTTCCGGTCGGCGCCATATTTGTGGCTCGGAGCAGCGGGTCACGACGACGGCTCGACTGAGAGGCTTTGATGAACGACACATCCACCCAGAGCGATCGACGGCGCACCGGCCGTGCTCGCTGGGTTCCCTTCGCCGCAAGCGTCACCGCGGCGGCCCTGACCGCCGGGGCGATCGCCACTGCCGGCGGCGGCGCCGCCGGCGCGGCCCAGGCACCGAACGCGCAGTCGGCCGGCAACTTCCTGGACGCCACCATCGGCGGCAACCCGATCGACGACATCGCAAAGCTCGCGTTCGCACGGGCGCAGAACACAGGCTCGGTCACCGACCAGAACCCGCTCGACGTCACCGTGCTCAACACCATCAACCTGCCGCTCACCGGCGCGTTGCAGCTGCCTCAACTGCTAGGCATCACGCTCGGCGCCGCGAACCAGGTGGCGCTGGCCCGCAGCAGCGGCCAGTCGTACGGCGCTGCCGGCGCTGTCCTGAACTCCGGTGGCGTCTCGGTCGGCGGCAACAACGCCTCGAAGCCGGCGAACGCAACCATCGACCTCACGGCCGAGGGCATCGCCGGTAACTCGCCGGTCCCGATCCCGGGTGGCGGCGACGGCACTGCTGCCGCGCTCGGCGGCATCACCGCCTCCATCGGCGCTGTTTCGTCGATCGCCCGCACCCCCGAATTCGGCCCGGCGCTGGCGCACAGCTGGTTGCAGAGCTGCGCGGCGGATGCAGCCACCTGCTACCAGATCGCCTCGGTCGACCTGCAGCTCGGCTCGCCCCTGCTCGGCGGGATCCTCGGGTCGGTCACCGGCCTCCTGGACAGCGTCCTCGGCGGCCTCGCCACGGCGGCCGGCGCCCTCAATCTGCCGGCCGCGTGCTCGTTCAGTGCGGACCTCGGCGAGATCTCGCTGGAGAACGGCGCAGTCGTGATCAGCGCGGCGGACGCGAGCATCACGATCCACTTGCGGAACCTCGTCGAGACGTTGCTCGGCAAGGACCTCAACGAGCTGCCGGCGAACTTCGACCTGATCGGCTTCCTGCTCGACTACCTGAGCAGCCCCGACGGGCTCGCCGCCGGGCTGCAGGGCATCATCAGCGGCCTGACCGATCCGCTGTCGAACAAGTTCACCGCCTGCCTCACCGCGCTGGGCAACAACGGCCCGATCGGCCAGGTGGTCGGTCTGCTGCTGCAGCTGACCAACGCGCTGAACGCCGGCAAGACGCAGCTGACCAACCTGATCAACAGCATCGTCACGGCGCTCGGCAACGCGGCCGGTGGCACCAGCCCGCTCGCGCCGCTGGCCGACGTGCTCAAGAAGGTCATCGACATCGGCGTCAACGTCCAGCCGCAGGTCGCCTCGGGTGACTTCAACACGAACCTGGACAGGCTGCCGAAGCAGGGCATGACCCCGCCACCGGTGCCCTACGAGCACACGGTCCGGGCGATCGAGGTGCAGCTGCTCGGTGGCGGCGTCACGCTGGCCTTGGCCAACTCGTCCGCCGGCCCGAGCAACCCGGGAATCATCGTGTGCGCCCAACCGCCGCCGACGTGCGGGCCGCCCACATCGGCCCCGCCGACCGACATCCCGACCGGCGTCCCCGCCGGTGTGGGCACGACCGGTGGCAGCCCGCTGCTGCCGATCGTGCTACTCGCCCTCGGCGTGCTGTTCGCCGGCGGTGGCGTGCTGTCCTACCGGATGCGCGGATCGCTCAACAAACACTAGGCATCAGCGCAGAAAGGTCCGCCATCCGTACCGGTTGGCGGACCTTTCTCGTTACGATGGGTACGGGGGTTACGACTGGGGAGTCTGTTGTGACCGATTCAGCACGGGCGCGGGGGCAAGGCCGGGCCGCCGTCGTCCTAGGGCATCACGCAACACAGCTATTGATCGGCGCGATCGTCGCGGTTGTCCTGCTGCCGTGGCTTCCGCTGCCGGACGTGTTCACCTTCACGTTGCCGCTAGCTCTGTTCGGCTTCGTCATCCTCAGCTACGTGCTGATGCGCCAGCACGACCGCCGCCTCTGCGAGGCGTGCATGCTCTCGATGCCGCTCAACGCAGCCGAGCGGGCCAATGCCTACCAGCTGCGGTTCTGGATGGCGCACAACATGTCCGACCCGAAGTTCATGGCGCCGTACATGGTGGTGCTGATCAGCTCGAACTTCGCCACGTCCACCACGATCGGGTTGTGGGCCTGGACCGTCATCCAGCTGTCGATGATCTACCTGATCCAGTCCTACTCCACCCACCGGAAGCTGCAGCCGTGGTGCCCGTGGTGCAGTGACGGCGGCGGCGGGTCGCACGTCGAGGACTCTTCGCCGATCCTCCCGCACGACGACCGGCAGCTGGTCTGACGCGCCTCGATAGGCTGTCCACCTTATGGTCGACATTCATCACGAAGGCAGCTGCGCGGCACCCGTGGACGTGGCGTTCGGCTATGTCGACGACTACCGGAACACGACCAAGTGGATGTTCGGACTGGCCGAGTTCACGCCTGCCGGCGACAAGGACCACGGCCTGGGTGCGGTCTTCAACGGCACCTTCCAGGTGAAGCCGGTGAAGCTGCACTCGACGGTCGAGTGCAACGACTGGAAACAGGACGAGCTGATCGCGTTCAAGTCGGTCACGGGCTTCAAGAACTCCTCGGTCTGGCGGTTCGTCGCCGACGGTCCGGCCAAGACGAAGGTTCTCGTGCACTTCAACTACGAGCTACCCGGCGGCATCGCCGGGCGCGCGCTGGGCAAGGTGCTCGAGCCGATCGTCGCGATGTCCATCCGGCACACCGATGAAGCCCTGCGCAAGCAGATCGAGGCGCAGTACGCCAAGGACACGTCCGGCCAGGACTAGCGGATCACCTTCACGGTGATCGACTTCGTACCGACCGATCCGGTGTCGTCGATCACCGTCAGCTTCAACGTGTAGCTCCCGACGTGCTGGAAAGTCCGCGTCAGTGCCGTGGTCGTGGCGACCTGCTGACTGCCGACCGTCCACGCGCGTGACACGATCGATGCTCCGGTGTTCTCGGCGAAACTCTGATTCGAGCGCCACGTCGCGGCCTGTCCGGCGTGCACGGTCGTCGGCCCGCTGATGACCGCCGCCGGCGCAACGCCGACGGAGACCAGCTTCGAGACCGAGCCCTGCTGACCGTGGTTGTCGGTCGCAGTGACGGTGACCTTGAACGTGCCCGCGTGCGTGAAGGTGTGGGTGGTGGGGTTCGAGATGACCGTCGTCGGGACCGAGCCATCGCCCCAGTTCCACTTGAAGTTCGACACGAGCGCGCCGGCCAGCCCGTCGGCGAAATCGGTCACCCCCCAGTTCTGATCGGTGTTCAGCTGCACCGGGGCGGGCGCGGCGACCGCGAGGGTGATCCGGGTCGGCTGGAACAGGGTGAGCCCGGCAGGCGCGCCGACCCCGGACGGTCCATCGAAACCGCCCGTGGCGTTGCACTGCTTGTCCGCACCGACCGTGCCCTCGCCGCCGTTGCGCTTGTAGCCGCAGTCGAGCAGGCCCGCCCAGCCGTCCCGGTAGTGGTTGTTGCCGTTGAGGATGTTGTTCGGATTGCCCGTGCCGATCTGCGCGAAGAGGGCTGCCGAACAGGTGGCCTTGACGTCGCCTCCGCAGAACGCGTTGCTGCCGATCGTGACGTCGGAGACCGCGCTCGGCGTGTAGTGCAACCGGTCGTAGAGCGACTTCGCCGGGTACTTCTCGGACCCGGCGCCGCCGGCAAGCGCCCACATCGCGGCGATGACCGGCGAGGACAGCGAGGTGCCGCCGAGCACCATCCACGGGTCCTGGGACACCCTCCGGTAGCTGTCGTAGATGCTGAAGCCGGACGCCGGGTCGCCGACCGCGGCAACGTCGCCGGCCATCCGCTTGGTGCCGCAGCCGGTGCTGCTGTAGCCGGTCACCGCCGACTGCCACGCGGGCGCGTCGTACTGGGTGCTGCAGCCGCCGCCAGAGGCGCCCTGCGCACCGTGGAAGAAGCCACCGGACAAGCCGACGGCGTCGTGCGGTCCGTTCTCGTTCCAGACGGTCTCTTGCGCGCGGCTACCGTCGTTGTTCACCGTGAGTTTGGTGCCGGCGACCGCCACGACGGTGGGGTAGGCAGCGGGCGTGTTCGGCTTGTTGCTCGACCAGTTCGGGTATCTCGGCCCCGGACCGCCGTTCGCGCGGTCCCAGCCGTACCAACCGTCGTCGCCGGTGGACGCGGTGATCACCACGCCAGGATGGTTGTAGGCCTTGCGCACCCACGGCGGCTCGCCCGACTGCTCCGGCCCGCCGTAGGAGTTGCTGATCACGTCGGCGCCGAGCAGGACCGCGGTGTTCACCGCTTTCGCGAGGTCGAAGCTGCTCGACGAGTTCGCCTCGACCAGCAGGATCCGGCACTGGTTGCAGACCGCGCGCACGGCCTGGACGTCGAGCGTGATCTCGACCGCCCAGTTGGCGTCCGCGGCGGGGAGCGGGCTGTTGTGCCCGGCCTGGTTCACCTTGCCGAAGGTCGCGGCGGTCTCGGCGGGCAGCCCGTAGTGCGCGTTGAACGCGTTGAGGTCGGCCTTGGCCTTGGGGTCGTCGTACGCGTCGACGATCGCGACGGTCAAGGTGGTGGCGGCATTGCGGTCATAGCCGTACGCGGTAGCCAGGTCGGCCGGGGCGAACCCGCCGTGCGGGCCGCCGAGCGCCGCCGAGGTCGCCATCGGCCGGGCGCCGGGGGTGGTCCTGGCCGCGGGCACGAACTCCACCGCGTAGCAGGCCTTCTCGCCAGGGGCGGGTGCCGCGCACACGCGGCGCGCAACGGCGTATCGGTCGGCGGCGGTCGCGGGGGACGCCGCGGCCGCCGGGATCGCGACCGACGCTCCGGCGGCCAGCGCCGCGACAGTCACGCACAGCAGTGTTTTGCGAGTCACGGGTCCCCCGAAATGGTCGAACGACGTACCGGCACCGACACGCTACGCGGTTACGCGATTACGCGATTACGGGAGGACGAGCTCGACCCATACCCGCTTGCCGTCGCGAAATTCCTCGGCGCCCCAGTCGTCGGCCAGCTCGCTCACGATGAGCATGCCTCGCCCGCGGGTGCGCGCGGTGTCCAGCGCGGCGATGACCGGTTTGATCGACGACCCGTCGGCGAGGGTGATGCGCAGCCGGCCCGCGTGGCAGAGCAGTTCCAGCTCGAAGCTGTCCGTGGCCGGTGCGTGCTCGACGGCGTTGCTGACCAGCTCGCTGACGACGACGCTCGCATCCGGCGCGAGTTCGCCGAGCTCCCAGCCCTCGAGCAGCCCGCGCACCACGTGCCTGGCGGCTGCCGGTCCGCGTGGGGTGGCGGGGATGTCGGCCGCCGCCCGCCACTGGCCCATCGGTCCTCCTTCGCCGCCGGACCGCGCGAAGGCGGCCGTCCGACAGTCTCCCATCAGCGCGGCCAAATGCGGTGCAATTGCGCGTGGCAGTAGGCCGCTACCCGACCAGCCAGTCGGCCTCGGCGAGCCGAAACGTGCGCAGCAACCGGGACCGCGCCCCGTCGAGCGACAGCCGGCGACCGGCGGCGGCCAGCTCGACATGCAGCTGGACCAGCTCGCCGATGCCTGCCGCGTCGATGAAGCGCAGCTCCCCGAGATCGATGCGAACGACCGCAGCGGCGGACTCGGCCACCGTCTCGAGCGCGGCGTGCAGCCGGCCGGCCGAGGCGATGTCCAGTTCACCGCGCAGGGTAACCACCGCCTCAGTGGCACCGACTGCCAACTCGACGTCGAACAGCGGACCCGCGTCGGGCGGCGGGTCGCCCGCCGAATGGTCCATCGCTATCGATGCCTCGCCCGTCTCGAGTCCGCCGACCGGTCGGGTTCGCCGCCGCGGAGCAGCATCATTCGATCACGGCGGTGCCGATTTCGCAGCGGATTCCCGAGCGAGCTCCGTAGCCGCGTGCCCGGCCACCAGATCCGACAAGGTGACCGTGTCGACCAGTTCCGACAGGACCGCCGTCGCGGCCACCCACAACGCGCCCAGCCCCTGGGCCGCGCCGGTGTAGCTCAGCGCATCCGGCGGTAGTCCACGGACCCGCGTCAGCGGACCTTCGACCGCCCGCAACACGCTGCCGACGCTGATCTGGTCCGGCGCGCGGGTGAGGGTGTAGCTCGGCTGGCCCACCCGCGACACGCGCACGAAGCCGGCCCGGCGCAGATCCGGCAGGATCGTCTCCACGAAGCTGCGCGGCAGGCCCTGTTGCGTGACGACCTCGCCCATCGTCACGGCGCCGGGATGTCGGGCGGCCAGTTGCAGCAAAGCCCGCAGCGCGTAGTCGGTCCTGGCAGAGACATGCATCGCTCAGCCGAACCGGCCGTTGACGTAGTCAGCCGTGCGCGAGTCCCGCGGTGCGGAGAACACGGCGTCGGTCGGTCCGTGCTCGACGATCACGCCCGGGTTGCCGTTCTCGGCGAGGAAGAACGCGCACCGGTCGGACACCCGCGCGGCCTGCTGCATGTTGTGCGTGACGATCACGATCGTGACGTCCTGCGCGATCGTCTGGATCGTCTGTTCCACGACCCGGGTCGAGGTCGGGTCGAGGGCCGAGCACGGCTCGTCCATCAGCAACACCCGCGGCCGCACCGCCAGCGCGCGGGCGATGCACAGGCGTTGCTGCTGCCCGCCCGAGAGCGCCGCACCGGGCTTGGTCAATCGGTCCTTGACCTCGTTCCACAGCCCGGCGCGGACGAGGCACTCCTCGACCAGGGCCGCACGATCGGCCTTTCCGATCTTGGTCGCGGTGAGCCGCAGCCCGGCGACCACGTTGTCCGCGATCGACATCGCGGGGAAGGGGTTCGGTTTCTGGAAGACCATGCCGACCTCGCGCCGGGCGTCGACCAGCCGCCGCGTCGCGTCATAGATGTCGTGCCCGTCCAGGTGCACCTCGCCGGCGAGCGAGGCACCGGGCACCAACTCGTGCATCCGATTGAGGATGCGGAGAAAGGTGGACTTGCCACAGCCGGACGGGCCGATGAGCGCGGTCACCGCGCCGGCCGGGATGTTCAGGGACACCCGGTCGAGGACGAGGTGTTTGCCGAACCAGGCGCTGATCGATTGGGCGGAGAGTGCCGCCGGCGGTTGCGCCGGCGACACCCCCTCCCCCTCGCGGACGATGGTTGCCGAGGTCATCGGGTCACCGTCAGGACCACGTTCGGACCGCTTGCAGCCGCCACGAGCGCAGAACCGAGATACTTCGCGTGGATCGTGTGCTTGCCCACAGCCAGGGTCGGCAGCGTGATCGTCACCGACCCGCAGCGCAGCGTCCCGGTCGAGATCACCTTGCTGCCGTCGAAGATCGACACCTTGCCCGTCGGCGTGGTGCCCGGTGCCGTCACCTTCACGGTCACCTTGGCGTGCGCGGTCTTGCGGACGCTGGCCGACGACAAGGTGTTGGTCGCCTTCGCCACCGCCTTGGCGATCGTCAGCGTCGTGGCCGCCTGGCTGCCCAGCACGCCGGCCGAGCCCGCGTAGACCAGCGTGACGGGCCGGCTGCCCGGCGCGAGCGCGGTGCCGGCCACCGTCAGCGTGGCTTTGCCGGCCGCCAGGTTCGCCGACGCGAGCGTCGTCGTCCCGGACTTCAGCGCAACCGTGCCGGTCGGTGTGGTCCCGGTGGCGCTGACCGTCGCCTTGACGGTGAACTTGGTGCCGTAGTGCAGCGGCCCGGTCGGCCAGGTGGCGGTCGTCGTGCTACTCGCCTTCCCGACGCTCGCAGTCACCTGGCCCGCCGAACCGGCGTATTCCGAGCCGCCCGTCGGGACGAAGGTCGCATGGAACGTGTGGCTGCCGGCGGTAGCAAGGGTGAACGTCTTGGTCGCGACCCCGCCGCTGACCGCTACGTCGGCGCCCAGCGCGGTGGCCCCGTCAGTGAAATGCACTGTCCCGGTCGCCGCGGACGGGCTCACGGTGGCGGTCAGGGAGACCTGGTCGCCGACGTGCAGCCCGCTGTTCGGGGCCAGCTCGAGCGTGGTCGTCGTGTCGGTGAAGTGCGCCGGATACACGACCTGCCAGGTCGTGCCGGTGACCTGGATGTCGGCTGCGTCGTAGGTCGCCGTCTGTGCGCGGCCGGGGCCGCTGGTGCGCAGCCGCAGCTCGTACACGCCCTGATAGCCGGCAACGGCCGACTGGTTCGGGTGACCCGAGATGAAGCCGGCGAGCCCTCCGTCGGCGACGGCACCGGTCTGCAGCGGCGCCGCCGCCGCCAGCGCGCCTGGCGCCGAGCCGTTCGGATACGTGCTGGCGGCGGTAAGCAGGCTGCCCGTCCATGCGCCGGCCGGGTTGGCCGGGTTGGGCAGGTACGCGTACAGCGCTGCCTTCGTGTCGCCGGCGCGCAGTACGGCCGAGCCCTTGACGTAGGCGGCGAACGGCGGAACGGCGACGTCCCCGCTGAAGATCTCGGTGCCGGCCGCGTTGTAGAACGACAGCGAGCCGACCCGGTTCGGATCGTTGTTGGCGTCGCCGGGCACTTGCCACGGCGGCGTGGTCGCCCATGCGGACGCGGCGACGACGACGGTTCCCACGGCGGCCGCCGCGGCCGTCAGGCCGATGGCGCGGCGTCGGCCACGGGAGCGCGAAGGAGCAATCACAGGAGTTCCTCTCGAGTACACGTTCATTTGTTGCCGGACACGATCGAGTCGATCTCGTCCTCGAAGGACACCGAGGTGCCGGCGGAGCAGTCGACCGTCGCCCCGCCCACCGAGTGCCAGGAGCCACCGGACACCTTGATGTCGAGTGCGTCGTAGCCGGCGGTCAACGGCGGCTGGCCGGGTGCGGTGAGGTAGAGCCGCAACTGGACGAAGCCGTGATCGACGGCTGGGTAGGCCGCCAGGAAATCCGCCAGTGCGACATCGGCGCCGGTCGCTGCGGCCATCGGGTGCGTCGGGTCGGAGTACCGGCCGGCCGCGGTGAGCAGCTGCCCGCTCCACCCGGTCGGGTCCACGCCGGAGCGCGGCTGGAAGGCATACAGCGTGGCGCTGCTTCCCGGTGCCGAGTAGGCCGCCGGCGCAGGGGTGGTGCCGACGGCGCGCCAGGCGAACGGCGCGGTGTCGATCGACCCCGAGCTGACCTGCTTGCCGCCGGCATTGCACAACCCGATGGAGCCGGCGGCGGCCGAGTCGGTGTACGGCGCCTTCTCGTCGCTGCCCCAGCGCAACCAGGCAACGAGGCTCGTCACCAGGACGGCGACGAGCACGACGACCGGGCCGATCCGCAACCGCGTCGTCGCGGCGGCGGAAGGCGGTGCCTCCGTCGTTGTCGTTGTCATGGTCATCTCCTTCCGCTGCGGCCGATCGGTCAGCCCGACGTGGTGTTGCCGAAGTCCTCGTAGTGCGGCGTCACACCCGCCGCGGTCAGCAGCGCCTGGACCGGAGCCGTGTTCAGGAACGGAGCCGGCCCACCCGGGTTGAAGAACAGTTCCTGGACCCAGTTCAAGGTGCTGCCCGGCTGCCACGGCGTGTTGCTCGCGAAGTCGGACTCGCGGAAGATCACGTAGTAGGCGATTGCCGCGCCGAACACCGGGTTGCTGTCACCGGCCGTGCCCGAGTTGGCCTCGAGCTGCAGGCCGGCGGCGCTCAGGGCGGCCGGCGGCGTGGTGACGTTGTACGGCGAACTCGGGTCGTGGAAGTAGCCACTGCTCAGCAGTGCGTAGCGGCCCACCGGGAACGGCACGATCGCGTTCGGTTTCTCGTCCGCGGGCAGACCGGTGATCGTGGTCGGGTCGTTCTGCTGCACGTTGCGCACCGTCGCCGCCAGAGTGACCGCCGTGCCGCCGTTGGCCGCCTTCAGCGCGTTGGTGAAGACCGTCCGGACGCCGGCACCGGGCTGCGGGATGAGCGGGACGATCGCGTCCGTGCTGCCACCGGAGTTGCCCGGCAGTTCGTTCCAGTGCTTGTAGGTGCCGTTGTAGATGCCGACGAGCTCCTGGGCGGACAGCAGGGCGGGGGCGTTGGTCGTGGACGCGGTCGCGATGACCTGCTTGTCCGCGGCGAACTGGACGCTGTGCAGCGGCGTGCCGAGGTTCGCCTGTGCCTGGCTCTGCTGCGCGGCGGTCGGCAGGTTCGGGCTGCGGGCGAAGCTGATGCGGTTGGCGGACACGCCGGCCGTGCCGTCGTTGACCAGCGCGGTCAGGCCGGCGCTGCCGCCGTTCGGCCGCTGCACCGGGTAAGTGCCCGCCCGCAGGGTGATCGTCGGGTTGAGCAGCCCCGATGTGCCGAGCGACGGATCGGTGAACGCGTTGCGGCCGTTGGCGTCCGCGGTCGCGTCGAAGCTGATCAGCCGGTTCTTGTTGCCGATCGAGTTGTAGCCCGGGTTGCCGTTGACGTCGCCGTCGGCGACGAAGTTCATCGTGTTCTGGATGATGTCCGAGCCCACCCCCACGACGTCTGTCGGCGTGGGCGCCTCGTCGGCCGACGCGGACGGCGCGGCGACAACCGCGAGCCCGAGCGCGAGGGCGACCGCCGCTGCCCCTCGTACGGCGTACCTGTTCTTGGTCATCCGATCAGCCTTTCTAGTTTGTCCACAGATATAGAAGACATTGGGATAGGTGTCGTACCGGTCGTGGATGGCAAAGGGAGGCTCCGTTACATCAGGTTGGGCAGAAGGCGCGCCGCGAAATCGCTCGCGAGCCAGAGAGACGTCAGTAGCGCGGGCAGGCCGAGCACGTGCGCGATGACCGGCGACCACCGCTTGCGCGCCCAGGTGATCACCCACAGGACCAGCCCGAAGAGCTGCAGTGCCAGGACGAGGCTGGCCAGCGTCCGGAAGGTGTAGTCGCCGTGCATGGGCAGCTCACTCGCCGTCGCCGCCGGCGGCGCGACGGTGGGCAGTTGCGGCGTGCCGGTGAGCACGGCGTCGACGTAGAGCGCCGACCCGGACCGCACGCTGCCCAGGAATCCCGAGCCGGCCGAGGTGACCAGGGTCAACATCGACCGCGTCGTGTCGGGGACCTCCAGTACGCCGGAGTGGCGGGGCAGCGCCGTCACCACATACCGGAACGTTCCCTGGCCGGTCGTGACGGTTATTGGGTCGCCTGGCCGCAGCTCGTCGATGTGCGCGAACACCCCGCCGTAGGAGAGCGAGCGACCCTGCACCACGCTGATGCCCGTCTGCCCGGGGAAGGCGCTCGAGCGCAGATGCCCGGGACCCTGCTGGAGTTCCGCGGCTGAACTGCCCTCCACCACCACGAGATCGTTGATCCCCGCGGCCGGCACGTCGAGCAGCGCCACCGGCGCGCCCGCCGTGGTCGGCGCGACCGGCGCGATGCCCTGGGCCAGCTCGGTGCGCAACCGGGCGTAGAGCTGCTTCTGCGCCCGCGCCTCGGACAATCCGCTGAAGACGGTGAGGTACAGCAGGGCCCACCCCGTCAGCAGCGCCACGGTGACGAGCACGAGCCCGACGCCCCGTCCCCAGCCTCGAGCCGGCGGCAGGACGGGCGGCGCCTCGGTGTGGACCGTCTCCTCGCGCAACACCGTCCGCGGTGCTGCGTCCGGACGTTCGGCGATCGCGGTCATCGTCGCCACCGCATCCGGGTCAGCCCGCGGACCCGGACCAGTGCGGCCCGCGTTCGGTCCGGGTAGCGCAGCACCGAGCCGACCACGCCGCACAACGCGGCGAGCAGCAGGGCGAGCGGCAGGGTCAGCGACCCCAGCCGTGAGTACGAGGCCGCCGCACGGACGCCGATCGTGCCGGGGGCGTCCGTCGCGCTGCTGCCCGATCCGGACGGGTCCGTGCTCGGCGTGCTCGGCGTCGAGATGTCTCCCCCGCCCACAGGTGGCACGACAGCCGGCCCGCCGCCGGGCGGCGGGGTCGCGCCGGGCCCCACCGGCGGGCTCGGCGACGGCGCCGGCGCGCCGGACGGAGGTGCGTCGAGCGACGGGATCTGGCCCTGCTGCGCTGCGACCGCGGCCGCAGCGCGCCGGGTGTAGTCGGCGAGATCGTGCAGCCCGTTCGCCGCCGTCAACGGCAGGTAGCCGGGCGGCAGCTGGCCGTTCGCAGTACCGGCCTGCTCACCGTCGGTGGCCGCGTAGCGCAAGAACGTGGCCAAGTGCTGCGCCGTCGCGGCGTCGATCCCGACTGTCGGCACGTCGGCGTAGACGGGCATGGTGCCGGGGTAGGCACCGGCGTGCCTGCCGAGGGCCGCGTAGTCGATCAGCCAGGTGTGCTGCTCCGTGTTCGGGACGAGCAACGCGGCGGCCTTGCGCAAGCCCTCGTCGTCGGCAGCGACGAACTGCCGGCCGCTCGAGTCGGAGAACGTGGCATGCAGGTCCGGGTGCGCGAGACTCGTCTGCAGCTGCGCCGTGCTCAGGTCATAGCGTTGCGCGGCGGGCATCGAGGTGATGCCGAGGACGAACCGGTGGCCCGGCGGCTGGCGACCCTGGATGCTCAACTTCAGCGACGAGATGTCGGTCGGATCGCCGTTCGGGCAGGCGATGTCGACGTTCGAGATCGAGAACTGGAGGTTCTGCACGATCGTGGCCAACAGCCCGCTCGGGTTGGCGATCAGCTGCAGGTACGGCGCGGGGCTGTATGAATAGCACGGGTTGGTGCCGCCGTCGACGTAGCTCTGCGGCAGCGTGAAGTTGTCCAGCAGCGGCCAGGACGACACCGGCAGTGAGATGCCCTGATAGCTCGGGTTGACCACCATGCCCCACGGGTCGGGTTGGCCGTTCAACCAGGCGCGCGCCTCCGGGTCGGCGTCGAGGTAGCTCGTCAGCGACCAGGCCAGGTCCGCGTCGGTCGACAGCATCATGATCGTCGCGGCCGCTTCCACCGCGGTGTAGTGCGGCAGTCCGGGGTTC
>JAVHVB010000148.1:0-6218 GCA_032160775.1 Pseudonocardiales bacterium
GCAGGCGGGCGACCCGGACATGGCAGCGGCGGCCGAGGCGGCGGGCGCGCTGGCCGCGCGGGTGGGCGCGGCGGTCGTCAAGTGCGGCGCGGCCGGCGCCGTATGGAGCGACGGCGGCGACCCGATCGCCGTCCCCGCGGCGCGCGCCGAGGTCGTCGACACGACGGGGGCGGGCGACGCCTTCGCCGCGGGGTTCGTCGCGGCCGGGGGCGCCGGTATCGCCGCGCTGCAGTCCGCGGCCGCGCTCGCCGCGCGTGCGGTCGGTCAGCTCGGCGCGCGCCCGCTGACCCCCTTCACGTAGACGAGGTCGCTGCCGGCCAGCGTGATCACGACACCGTCCGGCCCCACACTCAGCCCCTGCAACTGCACGTCGAACGGGATGCCGTCCAGCGGGATCGGAAGGTGGAACTCCCGCGCGAGGGCGTCGACGACCGTGCCGGTGAGGCCGCCGGCGCCGGCGACCGAGATGCCGGTGAAGCCGAGCTTGCCGGCCACGAGGTGCGGTGTCGCGGCGATATGCAGCTTGAGGGTGTGCCCGGCGAGCGACACCGTCTTGGTCCCCTCGACCTGCCCGTCGCCCGCATAGTTCAGCTCGACGCCGAGCCGCTTGCCCAGTACGCCGTAGTCGATCAGCGCCGTCGCCGTGGCCGACCTCGCCGCGAACCGGGAGAAGCTGCGCGAGACCGTGAGATCGTGCAGCACGACCCGCAGCCGGGAGATGGTCAGCTGCTGCCCGCGGCCGACCGGGACATCGGTCGCGGTGACGGTGATCTGGTCGTAGTGGCCGGTCGCGAGCTGGGTGAGGAACGGGAACCCGTCGATGTCCACATCCGGGCTGGACGGCAGATGCTGCGACGACTGCAACGTGTCGGCGGCGACCCCTTCGGCGACCACGACGCCGATCCGGTCCGCCCCGATGAGCACGGCCAGCAGCACGACGACGGCGATGACCAGCCAGCGAACCCCGCGTCGTCCCATCGGTCGATGAAACCATGTCGGTGCTCGCAGGCAGACTCGCTCGTATGACTGCCGCCGCCCGCCGGGCACTGCTGGGCGAGCGGATCGCCCGGCACGGGCTCGGCGTGCGCCGGCAGCTCTCGCCGAACGCCGCGACCGCCCGCACCACCGCCGTCCAGGCCCAGGATGCGGCCGCCTCTCGGCTCGGCCTGTGGGCGCGCGCCGAGACGATCACCGACGCCGACGTGGTGCACGCCATCGGAGTCGAACGGAGCATCGTGCGCACCTGGCTGATGCGCGGCACGATCCACCTGGTCGAGGCGCGCGACCTGCGCTGGATGGTCGGGTTGATCGGCCCGGCGCTCGTCCGAAAATTTCGCACCCGTTGGCGCCAGCTCGGCCTGACCGACGACGTGCTCGAACGGGCGCTGGCCGCGCTGCCGGACCTGCTCGCCGACGGCCCCCTCGACCGCCGCCAGATCCGGGCCGGGCTGGCCGAGCGCGGCATCACGATCCACAGCCCCGATCCGCAGGCGCACACGCACGCGCTCGTCTACGCGAGCGCGGTCGGCCTGGTGTGCCGCGGCCCCGACCGCGGCCGGGACGCCACCTTCGCGCTGATCGACGACTGGCTGCCGCACGGCGCGAAGGGCCCTTCGCGTGACGACGGGCCCTCGGGCGACGACGCGCTGGCCGAGCTCGCCCGCCGGTACTTCGCCGCGTACTCCCCCGCCACGACAGCTGACTTCGGCGCCTGGTCGCGGCTGGCCGCGGCCCGGGCGGTAGCGCTGATCCGCGCTGAACTCACCGAGACCGATGTCGACGGCCGGCCCGGCTACCGGCTGGGCGAGGTCGAGCCGGAACGCGGCACCCGACTGCTGCCCGCGTTCGACAACTACCTGATCGGCTACCAGGACCGCTCCGCGATCCTCGACCCCGCGCTGCACGGACACGTCTACCAGGGCGGCATGATCCGGCCGACCGTTCTCGTCGACGGGGAGGTCGTCGGCACCTGGGCGTTGCACCGCGCGAAAGGCACGATCGCCATCAGCCCGTTCGAACCGCTGTCAAGCACAGTCCGAGCCTCCGTCGACGGCGAGATCGCCGACCTGAGCACCTTCCTGGGCCGCGAGCTCGCGGTCGTGGACGGATCATGACCCGCCTGCGGCATCGAGGTCGAGCGCGCGGGCCAGCGGCACGCCCGGGCGGTAGGCAAGGTGCAGCCGGCTGGGCGCGTCCAACACCGTGATGTCGGCGCGGGCACCCGGCGCCAGCCGGCCCACGTCGGCGCGCGCGAGGGCCTGCGCGCCGCCGGCGGTCGCAGCCCGGAGCGCCTCGTCCGGAGTCATGTGCATCTCGCGCACAGCCAGCGCGATGACGAACGGCATGGACGACGTGTAGCTCGTCCCCGGGTTGCAGTCGGTCGCCAGCGCGACGGTGACGCCGGCATCGAGCAGCCGGCGCGCGTCCGGGTACGGCGAGCGGGTGGAGAACTCCACGCCGGGCAGCAGCGTCGCCACCGTCGTACCGCCGGCCAGCGCGTCGACGTCGTCGTCGGTGAGATAGGTGCAATGGTCGACGCTCGCCGCGCCGAGTTCGACGGCGAGCCGCACGCCCGGCCCGGCGGACAGCTGGTTGCCGTGCACCCGCAGCCCGAGGCCGACGGCGCGGCCGGCCTCGAGCACCGCGCGCGCCTCGTCCCCGTCGAAGGCGTGCGGGCTGGCAGGCTCGCAGAACACGTCGATCCAGCGTGCGTACGGCGCGCTCGCGTCGAGCATGGCGCCGGTGACGAGTTCGACGTAGTCCGCGCGGCCCATGCCGGGCGGCACGACGTGCGCGCCCAGATACGTCGTCTCGTCGGTGACCTGTCGGGCCAGCCGGAGCAGCCGCTGCTCGTGCTCGACGTCCAGGCCGTAGCCGCTCTTGATCTCGACGGTGGTCGTGCCCTGCGCGCGCAGCTCGGCCTGCCGGGCGGCCAGCAGGGCGCGCAGTTCGCCGTCACCGGCCGCGCGGGTCGCGTCGACCGTCGACGCGATCCCGCCGCCGTCGTACCGGCCGCCCGACATCCGGGCGGCGAACTCGCCGGCGCGGTCTCCAGCGAAGACCAGATGGGTGTGCGAGTCGACGAAGCCCGGGACCACGGCCCGGCCGCCGAGATCCTGCCGCTCGTCGGCGGCAGGTGCGTCCGTCCGGCGGCCCAGCCACGCGACCCGGTCGCCCGTCACGACGAGCGCCGCGTCGGCGAGCACGCCGAGTGGTCCGGCGCCGAGTTCGGGATCGTTGGTGACCAGTTCGGCGATGCCGGTGATCAGTCGCGCCATGCCGCCTCGATCGCGTCGGTCAGCAACGCGCCGACATCGCCCAGCAGGTGCTGCCCCCCGGCGACGACCCGCCGCCCGTCGGACAGCACGGTGTCCACATCGGCGGCCGTGGCGGCGAACAGCACCTGGGCGGGGTCGCAGCCGGCGGTGCGCACCGAGTCCAGCCGGACTGCGACCAGATCGGCGCGCTGACCTACCGCGAGGTGGCCGGCGTCGGGCCAGCCGATCCGGTCGTGCCGGGTCAGCATGTCCAGCAGATCGGCCGGGCTGAACCGGCCACGCCGCCGCTCGACGAGCCGCTCGTGCATCTCGACGCCGCGCGCCTCCTCGAACGGGTCGACGACGGCGTGCTGGTCGGAGCCGACCGACAGCGGCACGCCGGTGTCGACGAACTCCCGCGCCGGCCCGATGCCGTCGGCGAGATCTCGCTCGGTCGTCGGGCAGAGGCAGACGGCCGCGTGTGCGGTGCTCAGCCGCTGCACGTCGTCGGCCGTGACGTGCGTGGCGTGGACGGCGGTGGTCGCCGGCGTCAGCACGCCGGCGTCGTCGAGCAGCGCGGTCGGCGTGCAGTGGTAGAACTCGCGGCACGCCTCGTTCTCGGCGACCTGTTCGGAGAGGTGCACGTGCAACGGCCGGCCCGGCGTGACGTGCCGAACGGCCTCGAAAGCGTCGCGCGGCACTGCGCGGACGGAGTGGATCGCCGTGCCTATCCGGGTGTTCGCGTCCTCACGCAGCCCGGCCACCCGCTTCGCCCAACGATCGGCGTCACCGTCGGAGAAGCGTTGCTGCACCTCGTCGAGCGGTGTGTGCCCGTCGGCACCGAGCCCGCCGGCGAGGTAACAGGCGTCGAGCAGGGTCAGCCGGACGCCCGCCTCCGCGGCCGCGACGCGCAGCGCCTCTGCCATCGCGTTCGGGTCGTCGTACGGGCGGCCGCCCGGCCCGTGATGCAGGTAGTGGAACTCCCCTACGGCGGTGACGCCGGCGAGCGCCATCTCGGCGTAGGCGGCACGTGCCAGCGCGAGGTAGCGGTCGGGATCGAGCCGGCCGGCCAGCCCGTACATCTGCTGCCGCCAGGTCCAGAACGTGCCGCCGCCGCCCTGGGTGCGCCCGCGCAGCGCGCGGTGGAACGCGTGGCTGTGGCCGTTCGCGAAGCCGGGCAGCACGACCCCGGGCAGCAACTGCGCGCCGTTCGGCTCAGTATCGGCGACGACCGACGTGAACCGCCCGCCGGCGATCTCGAATCGCACGTCGCGGGCCGGCCCGGACGGCAGCAGCGCATGCCGGGTGAACCAGCTCGCGCCCTCCGCTGTGGTCACGTTTCCGCCGCCAGAACTGACCGCACCGGAGGGGAAGACGCGAGATGGGCGATCACGGTGGCGAGGGCGGCGACCCCGGCGAGGCAGTCGTCGCGCTCGGCGTGCTCGGCCGGCGAGTGCGAGACGCCGGTCGGGTTGCGGACGAACAGCATCGAGCTGGGCACGCCGGCCAGGGCGAGGATGCCGGCGTCGTGCCCTGCGCCGGTGTCCAGCACCGGCGCGCCGCCGAGCACCCCGGCCACCGCAGCCGCGCCGTCGAACGGGGTGGTCGCGCTCCACGACTGCTCGATCACCGAGCCGCCGAACCGCTCCACGATCACCGTCAGGTCGTCGACGACGGCGCGCACCTGCTCCTCGCGCGGCGCCCGCGCGTCGAGCCAGACGGTGACGTGTGACGGGATCGCGTTCACCCCGTTCGGCTCGACCTGCACCTTTCCGCAGGTGGCGACGGCGTCGTGCCGGTCGGCGGACGACCGGGCAGCCAGTACCACCTCCGCCGCGGCCAGCATCGCGTCCCGGCGCTCGGCGAGCGGGGTGGTGCCGGCGTGGTTCGCCTCGCCGTCGAGGTCGATCCGCCACCGGCCGTGTGGCCGGATCGCGCCGGCCACGCCGACCGGCGCGTCGAGGTCGACGAGCCCCCGGCCCTGCTCAACGTGCAGTTCGACGAACGCCGAGACCCGGCGCAGCGCCTCGTCGTCGCGGCCGAGGCGGGTGGGCCCGACACCGGAATGGGTCATCGCGGTGGCGAGGTGGACGCCATCGGGATCGACCAGCGCGTGCGCCTGGGCCGGCCCGAGCCGTCCGGTGAGGATGCGTGAGCCCGCGCACGCCACGCCGAACCGGGCGCCCTCCTCGTCGCCGAAGTTGACGACACCGACCGGTCGGGACGGCTGGTGGCCGCGTTCCTGGAGAAGATCCAGCGCCGCGAATGCCGAGACGACCCCGAGCGGCCCGTCGAAGGCACCGCCGTCGGGCACCGAGTCGAGGTGCGAGCCCATCACGACGCCCGGTTCCTGGTCCGGGTCGCCCTGCCAGGCCCACTGGTTGCCGGCCCGGTCGAGCACGACTGTGAGGCCGCGCGCGGTCGCCTCGCCGGCGAACCATTCGCGCAGCGCGGCGTCCTCGCGCGTCCACGCGAACCGGGAGTAGCCGCCGGTGCGCGCGTCGCGCCCGATCGGCTCCAACGCCGACCACATCGAGTCGAAGGAACTCACTCGCCCTCTGCCATCGGGATGCGCACGCCCCGTTCGGCGGCGACGTCGTCGGCCCGCTCGTAGCCGGCATCGACGTGCCGGATGACGCCCATGCCCGGATCGTTCGTGAGCACCCGCTCGATCTTCTCGCCGGCCAGCGGCGTGCCGTCGGCGACGCAGACCTGGCCGGCGTGGATCGACCGGCCGATACCGACCCCGCCGCCGTGGTGGATCGACACCCAGGAGGCGCCACTGGCGACGTTCACCATGGCGTTGAGCAGCGGCCAGTCGGCGATCGCGTCGGAGCCGTCCGCCATGGCCTCCGTCTCCCGGTACGGGGATGCCACCGAGCCGCAGTCCAGGTGGTCCCGGCCGATGACGACGGGCGCGCTGATCTCGCCCCGCGCGACGAGGTCGTTGAACGCCACGCC
>JAVHVB010000149.1:0-21740 GCA_032160775.1 Pseudonocardiales bacterium
TTCAGGCGCTGCTCGATCTCGAAGCACCGCGGCGCCGAGATGTCCTCGAGATTGATGCCGCCGAACGACGGGGCGATCCGCGCGACGGTGTCCACGATCTCGTCCACGTCCGTCGTGTCCAGGACGATCGGGATCGCGTTGAGCCCGGCGAACTCGCTGAACAAGGCCGCCTTGCCCTCCATCACCGGCAACGCGGCCGCCGCACCGATGTTGCCCAGCCCGAGCACGGCCGTGCCGTCGCTGACGACCGCCACCAGACGCGAGCGCCAGGTGTACTGCCGCGCAAGTGACTCGTCCGCCGCAATGGCCGAGCACACCTCGGCGACGCCGGGCGTGTACGCAAGCGACAGCGCATCCCGATCGGTCAGCGGCAGCGTGCTGCGCAGGACGAGCTTGCCGCCCTCGTGCACGCGGAACACCGCGCTGTCCGGATCGAACCCCACTGCCTGCTCCCGTTCCGATCGCTTGGCCCTGCCCAGGTTACGGCGCAGGTGATAAGGCTTCCGGGGTTCGCCCGCGCCACGAGTTTGACACGGGCGCTGCTCGAGGTGCGCCTCGTGACCTGGGTTGTGCGACCCAGAGCACTTCGTCCCTGTCATGTAGTGGACAGTTGTGGGGTACTGGACGTCCCGCGATTCTCGGCGCACGCTTACGCGGCCTTTGCATCACCACAAACCCGTCCAGGAGGACCAATGAGGCGTCTCGCGCTCGCCGTCACAGTCGGCGCAGCTCTGGCGACCGCGGTGCTGACCGCGCCGGCATCGACCGCGTCACCCGCGGCCCGAGCCTGGCACGGCAGCGCCCGGACCTGCCACGCGGCAGCGGCCGGCTTCGCCACCTGCTTCGCCCGCGCCGTGCTCGACGCGTCGGGCAAGCCACTCGCGACCAGCGGACCCAGCGGGTACAACCCGGCCGACATCCGCGCCGCATACAACCTCGGCTCTGCCTCGGGCTCCGGCACGGTGGCGATCGTCGACGCCTACGACGACCCGACCGCCGAGGCTGACCTCGGCGTGTACCGGGCACAGTTCGGCCTGCCGCCATGCACCACGGCCAACGGCTGCTTCAAGAAGGTGAACCAGACCGGCGGCAGCGCTCCGCCGAAGGCCAACGCGGGCTGGGCCACCGAGATCAGCCTCGACCTCGACATGGTGTCGGCGACCTGCCCCACCTGCCACATCCTGCTCGTGGAGGCGTCGTCGAACTCCTTCGCGAATCTCGGCGCCGGCGTCAACTACGCGGCCGGCGTCGCCGGGGTGGTTGCCATCAGCAACAGCTACGGCGGCAGCGACTCGGCGCAGGCCCCCGCATACAACCATCCGGGGATCGCGATCACCGCCTCGACCGGTGACGCCGGCTACGGCGTCGAATCCCCCGCCAGCTACGGCGGCGTCATCGCTGTCGGCGGCACCTCGCTGACCAGGGCGAGCAATGCCCGCGGGTGGACCGAGACAGCGTGGAGCGGGGCGGGCAGCGGCTGCTCGACGATGAACGCGAAGCCCGCATGGCAGACCAGCGCGACCCAGTGCAGCGGAAAGGCCAACGCGGACGTCTCCGCCGTCGCCGACCCGCAGACCGGTGTGTCGATCTACGACTCCACGCGCTACCAGGGCCGGGCGGGCTGGCAGGTCTACGGCGGCACGAGCGCGTCGGCGCCGATCATCGCGAGCGTGTACGCGATGGGCGGCAACCTCAGCGGCTACCCCGCGTCCTACACCTGGAGCCACGCGGCGGCGCTGAACGACGTCACCAGCGGTTCGAACGGCACCTGCCCGACGGCGATCTGGTGCCACGCAGGCGTCGGCTGGGACGGGCCGACCGGGCTCGGCACCCCGAACGGCGTGGGCGGCTTCTGACCACCTGATGGCAGGCCCGGCGCGGATCGCGCCGGGCCTGTCGTCATTTTGTCGATCGCGCTACGGAACGTTCGTCGGAGTCGTGTAGGACGATCCGAACCGACGAATGGAGCTGGACCCGATGAAGTACCTGATGCTCGTGTGCTGGGACGCCGAGGCGATGAACGGCCAGCCGGAGCCCACGCCGGACGAACTGGCGAACCGCGACGACGAAAGCTTCCCCTGGCTCGACGACGTCCGGGCCCGGGACATCTGGCGCGACGGCGACATGCTCGCGCCGCCGCGCAAAGGCGCGACGGTGCGCGTCCGCGACGGCAAGAAGTCGGTGACGGAAGGCCCGTTCATCGAGACCAAGGAGGCGATCGGCGGCTTCGACATCCTCGAGTGCGGGTCGCTCGACGAGGCCGTGGAGATCGCCGCGGCGCATCCGGTCGCGCGGATGGGCACGATCGAGGTGCGCCCCTTCTTCGGCGGTTGATCAGCGGACGCGGCGCGGGACGCCGTGCGCGAGGCGCAGCACGACACGGCCTTCGACGTCGGCGACGCCGTGCGTGAAACTGTCGCCGCCGGCGAACTTGTTGTCCGAGACGAGCCACCAGCCGTCGTCCATGGCGCGGACGGCGCGTTTGAGAACGAGGCGGTCGGGCAGTGCGCGGAATCGCGCCAGCACGACGTCGCCCGGCCGGATCCGTACGCCGCTGCGCACGAGCACGGTCTGGCCGTCGCGCAGCGTCGGCACCATCGACGGGCCGACGACGCGAACCCGGGTGAGGGCCCCGACTGGGTGGTCGCTCATGTGATAGTCCGCGTCTCTCGGCTGGGTATGCCTGGGAGTAGTGTCCAAATCAGGCTCAGTCCGGCCGACCCGACCTGATTCAGGAGGTCCCACGATATGCGTTTGTTCCGCCCGTCCACCGTCGCCTTTGCCCACTGCGATCTGCCCTGCGGTGTTTATGACCCGGCGCAGGCCCGCATCGAGGCCGAATCCGTCAAGGCGATCATGGAGAAGTACCAGGGGAACGAGGACCCGGTCTTCCGGACTCGCGCACTGCTCATCAAGGAGCAGCGGGCCGAGCTGGTCAAGCACCACCTGTGGGTGCTCTGGACCGACTACTTCAAGCCGCCGCACTTCGAGAAGTACTCGCAGCTGCACGAGCTGTTCAACAAGGCGACCAAGGCAGCCGGCGCGACCGGGGGCAAGGGCGAGGTCGATCCGGCCAAGGGCCAGGAACTGCTCGACCTGATCGCCGAGATCGACACGATCTTCTGGGAGACCAAGAAGGCGTCCTGAAAACAGGGCAGGTCATGGCGACGATGGAGGCCGGTCCAGCGCACGGACCGGCCTCCGGCATGCCGGAGGTGCCGGACGACGCGCAGCTCTGGCTCGTCCGCCACGGCGAGACCGAGTGGAGCGCTTCCGGGAAGCACACGAGCGTCACCGATCTGCCGTTGACGGTCGACGGCGAACGTCAGGCGCGCGCGCTCGCGCCGATGCTGGCCGACCTCGGCCCGGCGCTCGTGCTCAGCAGCCCGCGCAAGCGAGCTCTCGACACGGCCCGGTTGGCCGAGCTGGACGTCGACGGCGTGACCGAGGACCTCGCCGAATGGAACTACGGCGAGTACGAGGGGCGGACGACCCAGGACATCCGCGACGAGCAGCCGGGGTGGTCGATCTGGACGGCCGGGGCCCCCGGTGGCGAGACCGGCGAGCAAGTGGCCGAGCGCGCGGACCGGGTGCTGCTCCGGGCCGCAGAGGCACTTGCCGACGGACCCGTCGTCCTCATCGGGCACGGGCACTTCAGCCGGGCACTCGGCGCCCGATGGATCGAGCAGCCGGTCTCGGCCGGCGCCCGGCTGCTGCTCGGCACGGCGGCGCCGTCGATCCTGGGTGCCCAGTACGGCGTTCGCGCGATCGTGCGATGGAATCTGCCCAACCCCGCCGCCGCGCCGGCGCGGGCCCACTGACCACGACGACGACGGAGGTCGCATGACGAGTACAGAAAACGTTCGGCCGGACGGCGATGCGGTCGAGGTGCGCATTCCGGCCGACGTCGTCTACGTGTCGACGCTGCGGCTCACCGCGGCAAGCCTCGCCGCTCGGTGCGACCTGACCATCGATGACATCGAGGACCTCCGGCTCGCCGTCGACGAAGCGTGCGCGCTGCTACTGCCCCACGCGCAGCCCGACTCGACGCTCGAGGCGCGCTTCGAACTCGCCGCGGGCCGGCTGGCTGTCGAGGCTTCGGTGCAGACCGCGGACTCGGCCGAGCCGGACCGCAGTGGCTTCGCGTGGACCGTGCTGGGTGCGCTGGCGTCCTCGGTCGACGTCCGCACCTCGCCGAACCGGCTGGCAATCGTGGTGACCAAGACCAGAGAAGCAGCGCACTCGTGAAAAGCGGCGTGAACGCTCATCCCGCTTTGCGGGCCAGCATGGCCGGCGGAAGGCGGCTCGGTGAGTGACGCCCACCGGCCCGATCGCGACGAGCGGGCCCAGGCCGGCGAGATGCTCGCCGAACTCCACCGGCTCCCGGAGGACAGCGAGCCGCGGCGGCGGCTGCGGGACCAGCTCGTGGAGCTGCACATGCCCCTCGTCGTCTATCTCGCGCGCCGCTTCACCGGCCGCAACGAACCGATGAACGACCTGGTCCAGGTCGGCGCGATCGGCCTGATCAAGGCCATCGACCGGTTCGACCCGTCTCGCGGGCTCGAGTTCTCGACCTATGCGACGCCGACCATCCTCGGCGAGATCAAGCGGCACTTCCGCGACACCGGCTGGCTGATCCACGTCCCGCGCCGGGCGCAGGAGATGCAGACGACGCTCAATGCGGCGCGCGCCGACCTGAGTCAGGAGCTCGGTCGCGCACCGACGGTGCACGAGCTCGCCGAACGCATCGGCACCGAGGAGGAGGTCGTGCTCGAAGCGCTGGACGCCGCCCGGGCCTACTCCGGTGTGCCGCTCGACGTGCTCGCCGCTCCCGGCGAGAGCGTTCCCGAGCACCCGATGCTCGGCAAGATCGACGAGGGCTACGAGCAGGTCGAGCAGCGTGCGCTGCTGCGTGAGGCGATCGGCCGGCTGCCTGAGTCCGAGCGAGAGATCCTGCTGCTGCGATTCATCGCGAACAAGACGCAGACCGAGATTGCGGCGATCGTCGGGGTCTCGCAGATGCAGGTGTCCAGGCTGGTCGCGCGCGGGCTCAAGCGGCTGCGCGAGACGCTCGGCGCGCCGGAACCCATCGTCGAGCCGCGTCGCCGCAAGTCCTGACCCGACGTCGCGAGAGGGCGCAACGATCAGGCGTCGAGGTCGCGATCCAGGACGGCGCGCGCCGGCGGCGTGAAGAGCAGGTAGATGACCGCAAGCGCGCTCAGCATGATCGGCGCGCCGTACGCGACCCGGCCGGCCTGGATCGCGAGGCTGTACGACACCGGCAGCGCGAGCAGTTCGATCACCACGGCGGGCGTGCGGGCGGCGGGGCGCAGCCGAAGCAGCCCCCGCGCGCACACCACGAGCGCGGCCGCGCCGCCGAGGGCGATCGCGGCGAGCAGCACCGCGCCGGGAAGGGTCGTCGATTTCTGCGTCGCCGCCTTCACCAGCACGATCGCCGCGGCCGCGACGAGGGCGAGCGCCTGCAGGGCGAGCACGCCGCACGCGGCGACGAGCGGGCGCGGCGCTCGCTCGTCGCCGGCCGGTTGCTCGTCCACCCGGAAACCCTACCGACGGGCCTGAGACCCCGTGGTCACTCGCGTAGGCTCCCGGGCGTGCGGGCGCTCGTGGTGGTGAATCCTCGTGCGACGGCGATGACCGCGCGCGAGCGGGATGTGCTCGCCCACGCGCTGGGCAGCGAGACCGAACTCGAGGTTCAGGAGACGGCCAGCCGCGGGCACGCCGCCGAGCTCGCCAGCACCGCGATGCGCAGCGGCACCGACGTCGTCGTCGTGCTCGGCGGCGACGGGACGGTGAACGAGGTCATCAACGGGTTGCTTGCCGACGGCCTGCATCCGGGCGTCCCCGCCCTGGGCATCGTGCCGGCCGGCTCGACCAACGTCTTCGTGCGAGCGCTCGGCATCCCGAACAACCCGGTCGAGGCGACCGGCGCGCTGCTCGAGGGGCTGCGCAGCGGCGCCCGCCGCACGGTGAGCCTGGGAATCGCCGATGACCGCTACTTCTGCTTCGCGGTCGGCCTCGGCTTCGACGCCGAGATCGTGCACGGAGTGGAACGCAAGCGAGCGCAGGGCAAGCGGTCGACGCACGTCCTCTACACCCGGGTGGGTGTCAGGGAATTCTTCGGCACCGACCGCCGGCATCCGCACGTGCGAGTCGAGTTGGCCGACGGCGGCCAGTTGGACGGGGTGTTCTTCGCGATCGTGGCCAACGCCGATCCGTGGACCTACGTGGGCAACCGTCCGCTGCGGCCGACTCCGGATGTGACCTTCGACACCGGCCTGGATCTGTACGCGCGCCGTCGGATGGGCACCGCCGGCATGCTGTTCAGCATGGCGCGGCTGTCCGGCAGCCGCCCGCGGATCGGCGAACGCGGCGCGTACGTGGTGCACGATCTGGATCAGCTCACGCTCGTGGCCGACGAGCCGCTGCCGTTCCAGATGGACGGCGATGCCCTCGATTTCCGGGAGAAAGTGACCATCCGGTCGGTGCCGAACGCGCTGCACCTCGTGGGAGCTCCGCCATTAATCGGGTAATTCGCCCATATCTTCGGCCAACTCCCCTCGACCGCTCGGCCGATCCCGCGTAACGTCGCGAGCAGGTCGTTGCATTCGGCAGGGGTCGAGAACCCGACGGCTACTGCCGAATGCCTGTGGACAGGCAAGTCACCGGAAGGTCAGCACAGACCCGCGGTGACGTGTCTTGCAGTCCCTCCGGATTGCTTGAAACTCCGGACTAGCTCGTGAAAGGATTCACAAGCGACTGGGAGTCCCCGGAAGCCGAGTGAGGAGATACGTACAGATGGACTGGCGGCATCGAGCGATATGCCGTGACGAGGATCCGGAGCTGTTCTTCCCGATCGGGAACACCGGACCGGCGTTGCTGCAGATCGAGCAGGCGAAGGCGGTGTGTCGACGCTGCCCGGTGATGCAGGAATGCCTCACCTGGGCGCTCGAATCCGGCCAGGACGCCGGCGTTTGGGGCGGCCTGTCCGAGGACGAGCGCCGCGCGCTCAAGCGGCGCAACGCGCGACAGCGCGCACGGCTGGCATAGCGCCCGACAGCGCGCACGACTGGCATAGCGCCCGACAGCTGAGCTAACCGCCCACCCGGGCCCGGCGGCCCATCGGCATCACCAGCACGGCATCGGTTCCGCCTTCTTCGTCGTGCCGGCGGAATTCCACCGTCCCGTTCAGTTCGGCCGACACCAGGGTCCGCACGATCTGCATCCCCAGCCGGTCCGACCGGTCGCTGGTGAACTCGTCGGGCAGCCCGATCCCGTTGTCGACGATGGTCACCGTCAACTGACCGCGCTGGCGCAGGGCGCGCACCAGCACGATGCCGGGCCGGTCCTCGGGGAAGGCGTGCTCGATCGCGTTCTGCACGAGTTCGGTCAGCACCAGGACCAGCGCCGTCGCGACCTCGGCCGGGACGACCCCGAAGCTGCCCTGCCGCTCGACCGTGATGCGCGACGCCGAGCCCATCACGTCGCTGAGCATCACCAGCAGCCGGTCGACGATCTCGTCGAAGTCCACCGATTCGTCGATGGACACCGAGAGCGTCTCGTGCACGAGCGCAATCGACTGCACCCGGCGCATCGACTCCTCGAGAGCGGCCTTCGCGCCGGGCGCGGCCACTCGCCGGGCCTGCAGCCGGAGCAGCGCTGCGACCGTCTGCAGGTTGTTCTTCACCCGGTGGTGGATCTCCCGGATCGTGGCGTCCTTGCTCATGATCTGGCGGTCCCGGCGGCGCAGCTCGGTGACGTCCTGCAGGAGCAGCAGCGCGCCCAGGGTCTCGCCGCGCGGACGCAGCGGTAGCGCGCGGAACATGATCACCGCGCCGCCGCCCTCGAGCTCCACGCTCGACGGGTGTCCGCCGTCGATCGCCTCGGCGACGGCCGCAGCCAGATCGGTCGCGTCGAACGGGTCATCGACAACCGTGCTGGTCAGCGAGTCGATCGGTTCGGACAGCACGTTGCCGGTGACGCCGAGCCGGTTGAACGCCGAGAGCGCGTTCGGGCTCGCGTAGATGATCGTCCCGTCCGGTTCGAGGCGGAGCAGCCCGTCGCCGGCCCGCGGCCCGGACCCCTCCTCGAGTCGGGAGTCCGGCGCGGGGAACGTGCCGTCGGCGACCATGGCGGCCAGATCCGCCGCGCTCTGCAGGTAGACGAGCTCGAGCTGGCTGGGTGTGCGGACGCTCGCCAGGTTGGCGTCCCGGCCGATGACGGCGATGACGTCGCCCTGGTGCCGCACCGGGATCGCCTCGCGGCGGATCGGCAGGTCGCCCTCCCAGTCGGGGTCGACCTCACGGAAGATGCGGCCCTCGGAGAACGCGGTGCGCAGCGCCGCCACCCGTTGCCCGCGCAGCAGGACGCCGACCTGGTCGTGTTGGTAGGCCGTCGGGCCGGTCGTCGGCCGGCACTGGGCGGCGCACAGGAACCCGGGCACGCTGCCGGCCTCGGCGGAGGGCACCGCCACCGGCACCCAGAGCAGCAGGTCCGCGAAGGCGAGGTCCGAGAGCAACTGCCATTCGCCGACCAGCCGCGCGATGTGGTCAGCCTGCGCGTCCGTGAGAGAAGTACGCGTGGCGAGCGTGTCGGTCAATGCGGACATGGCAGTTGGCAGCTTTCCATCCGACGGCCCGGGCACCAGCGGCAGGGTGTCCCTCCCGCATTGAGCCACTCCTCCCGATGCTCTCCCAAAAGCGACATACAGGAACTAAGGTCCGAAATGTGACTAAGCCCACTCCCCTGCCCCTGGCAACGAAGATCGCGGTGGCCGTCCTGCTGGTCATTCCCTGCGCGGCGCTGGCCGCGGTACCGCTGTACTCGCGCGAGACCCCGGAGCTGTGGGGCTGGCCGTTCTTCTACTGGTTCCAGCTCAGCTGGGTGCTGATCACGCCGGTGCTGACCTATCTGGCTTACGTCCTCCTCGAACGCGCACGGGGGCGGCGATGAGTCTCGCGGCGGACACGGGTGTCAACGGCGTCGAACTCGGCGTCGTCCTGTTCTTCTTCGTGCTCGTCACCGCCGGCGGGTTCGTCGCGGTGCGCTGGCGCCGGGGCGAGTCGATGCACAGCCTGGACGAGTGGGGGCTCGGCGGCCGCGGGTTCGGCACCGTCGTCACCTGGTTCCTGCTGGGCGGCGACCTGTACACCGCCTACACCTTCGTCGCGGTGCCGGCGGCGATGTTCGCGACCGGGGCGGTCAGCGGATTCTTCGCGGTGCCGTACACGATCGTGGCGTATCCGATCGTCTTCGTGTTCCTGCCGCGGCTGTGGAGCGTCGCGCACCGGCGCGGCTACGTCACGCCGGCCGACTTCGTCCGCGGCCGCCACGGCAGTCGCGGACTGGCGCTGGCGGTCGCGCTCACCGGCATCCTCGCGACGATGCCCTACATCGCGCTGCAACTCGTGGGCATCCAGGCCGTTCTCGACACGATGGGACTCGGCGGCTCGGGCAGCTGGTTCGTGCGGGACCTGCCGCTGATCATCGCGTTCGCGGTGCTCGCCGCGTACACCTACTCGTCCGGGCTGCGTGCGCCGGCGCTGATCGCCTTCGTGAAGGACACGCTGATCTACGTCGTCATCGTTGTCGCCATCATCTACGTGGCCAGCGAGATCGGTTTCGGGACGATGTTCGACACGGCGAAGGGCGCGATGGCCAAGCCCAACGCCACGACCGGCCTGCCGACCGGCACGTTCTTCGCCGGGAACACCACGTACTGGGCGTACGGCACGCTGGCCTTCGGCTCGGCGCTGGCGCTGTTCATGTATCCGCACGCGATCACCGCCGTGCTGTCGAGCCGGCGGCGCTCAGTCATCCGGCGCAACACCGCGATCCTGCCGGCCTACTCATTCATGCTGGCCCTGCTGGCCCTGCTCGGCTTCGCGGCGCTCTACGAGGTCGCCGCGGGCAAGATGGACGTGTTCGGGCAGGACGGCAAGGCCAATGCGCAGCTCGCCGTGCCGCACTTCTTCCAGGCGGTGTTCCCGTCGTGGTTCGCCGGCGTCGCGTTCGCGGCGATCGCCATCGGCGCGCTGGTCCCTGCGGCGATCATGTCCATCGCCGCGGCGAACCTGTTCACCCGCAACGTTTACCGGGAGTACCTCAAGCCGGACGCGACGCCGAAGCACGAGGCGCAGGTCGCCAAGATCGTGTCGCTGGTCGTGAAGTTCGGCGCGCTGGTCTTCGTGCTCGGACTCGACCGGCAGAACGCGCTCAACATGCAACTGCTCGGCGGGGTCTGGATCCTGCAGACGTTCGTGTCGATCGTCGGCGGGCTCTACACGAGATGGTTCCACCGCTGGGCGCTACTGCTCGGCTGGGCCGCCGGCATGGTGTACGGGACGGTCGTCGCCTACCGGCAGGAAGTCCCGGTCGTGGTGACGAAGCTGGTCGACGGGGACGTGGTCAGCTCGGTGAACGGCACCCGGCACTTCGGCTCGCCGCTCGCCGACTTCCCGTTCACCGACACCAAGGTCTACATCGCCGCCACCGCGCTGCTGATCAACCTCGTGGTCGCGGTCGCCCTCACCCTCGTACTGCGCGCCGTGCGGGCACCGGAGGGCGTCGACGAGACCGAGCCCGGCGACTACCACGCCGACGCCCCCTCGACGAAGGTCGTCGCCGCGGCCGAACGCGAACTCGCAGCCGAGGAAGGCGTCACCGCTACGCCGCAACGTGGGCAACCGTGATGATCTCCGGGCTGGCCGGCGTCATCAGGCTGCGATCCCAGTCGCCGTACCTCTCGTCCACGACGAAGCCGGCCGCGACCAACAGCTGATCGAGGTGCTCGGCGCTCACGAAGCGCAGCGTGCTGCGGCTCACCAAGGGATGCTCGGCACCGGTCGCGGCGAACGTCTCGGTGAAGGTGACGAGGTCGTCCGTCACCTCTTCGACCTCATGCCACACCCGCACCTGCCGGCCGGCCGGGTCGATTACCTCAGTGCCGTGCTCGGGCGTCCAGCGTTCCCAGGCGCGGGCCCGGGGGTTGCGCGTGTCGAAAGCAAAATGACCGCCGGGTGCCAGCGCACGCCGGACGGCCGCAAGCAGCTCGCTGATCGCCGCATCGTCGAGCAGCACCTGGAACGCGTGCCCGGTCATGTAGGCGAAGTCGAACTCGGCCACGAAGCCGGCGGCGGGCAGATACCCCTCCACGCACTCGATGTCGCCGCGCCGGCGCGCCTGGTCGAGCATGGCCGGCGCCGGGTCGAGTCCGACCAGTCGCCCCCGGTGGCCGCGGTCGCGGATCTCGTGCAACATCGCGCCGGTCCCGCAGCCGATGTCGAGGACCCGGTCGGCGGAACCGGCCAGCGCCACATAGAACTCTTCGTCCGGCCCGCCGTGTTTCTCGATCACGTCATAGAGCGAGGCCAGGTACTCGTCGGTGAAGTATGCGTCGGGCACCGCTCCACCGTCGCATAAGGTGGGCCGTGTTTCACGTTGTGTTCGTCGAGCCGCGCATACCACCGAACACCGGTAACGCGATCCGGCTCGCCGCCGTCACCGGCGCTCACCTGCACCTCGTCGAACCGCTCGCGTTCTCGATGAGCGACGCGCACCTGCGCCGGGCCGGGCTCGACTACCACGATCTCGCTGTCGTCACCGTGCATCCGAACCTCGACCACATGTGGGCTGACGTCATGCCGGCCCGGGTGTTCGCGTTCACCACGTCCGGCCGGACCTCCTACGCCGAGATCCGCTACCAGCCGGGCGATGTGCTGATGTTCGGCCCGGAGCCGACCGGGCTGGACGAAGCGGTGCTCCGCGACCCGCACGTCACCGACCTCGTCCGGATCCCGATGGTGCCCGGACGCCGGTCGCTGAACCTGGCCAATTCCGCCGCAGTCGCCATATACGAGGCGTGGCGGCAGCACGGCTTCACCTGCACGTGACACCTGCCAGAGTCCACTGGCGAGGCGGATGCGGCGTCCGCCGCCCCGACCGGCGCACCACAGGCACCGACCGGCGCCCCGCAGAATCCGTACGACTGAACCGGAGCGCTCAGCCGAGTGGGCTGAACCGCACCTCGACGCGTAGCCCGCCGCCCGGGTTGGCCGTCGCGCGGATCTCCACGCCGTGCGCGGCGGCGATCGAGCGGGCAATCGTCAGGCCGAGGCCGACACCGCCGCCGTGGTCAAGCCGCTCACCGCTGCCCTTGCGGAACGGTTCGAACAGACCGGCCACCATCTCGGGTGGCACGACCGGACCGGTGTTGGTGACGGCGAAGCGGCCGTCCGCAGTGACCGTCACGTCGATCGCGCCGCCGGGGTGGTTGTGCCGTATCGCGTTGAACACCAGGTTCGTCGCGAGCCGTTCCAGCAACGGCCGCTCGCCGTACACCGTTACCGGCTCGAGCGTGCTCGTCAGCTGCACCTCGCGTTCCTTCGCGGCTGCGCGAAGTGACTCAGTGCCCTCCGCGACGATCTGGTCGAGGCGCAGCGGCGCGTTGGTCAACAGACCGCGGTCTGTCTCGGCGAGGGTCAGCAGACCGTCGACAAGCCGCTCGTTGCGTTCGTTGGTCGCGAGCAGCTGACGGGACAGCAGGTCGAGCTGCTCGGGGGTGAGCGCGGAGGACAGGCTCACCTCGATCAGTGCCCGCTGGGTGGCAAGGGGCGTGCGCAGCTCGTGCGACGCGGTGGACGCGAACCGGCGCTGGGCCTCATACCCCTCCGCCAGCCGATCGAGCATCGCGTCGATCTCGTCGGCCAGTTGCCGCGTCTCGTCGCGCGGGCCGTCGGCACGCAACCGCAGGCCGAGGCTGGTGGGGCCGAACCGGCCGACCGTGCGCGCGATGTCCCGGACCGGCTGCACCACCCAGCGGGCGAGCAGATAGGCGACGGCGACGACAACCGCGGTCGAGGCGATCAGTTCGGTCCACCCGAGCACCGGACTGTAGGACACGCAGCTGTTGAAGAAGCCGCGCCACGACCCGTCACAGCCGACCTGGCCGATCCGGTAGTAGCGGGCGAGGTTCACCGCGAGAAACCACGCCCAGTCGACGTAGAAGTAGGCGAGCGGGAACACGACGAGGATCGCCACGACGGCGCGGCGGCGCGGGGTGAAACGCACGTCCTACTCCCCGAACCGGTAACCCACGCGCGGCACGGTGTGCACGATCGGCGGATCGCCCAGCTTGCGGCGCAGCGTCATCATCGCGACCCGCACGGCGTTGGTGAACGGGTCGGCGTGCTCGTCCCACGCCTTCTCGAGCAGTTCCTCGGAGCTGACCACCTCGCCGGCCGAGTGCATCAGCACGGACAGGACGGCGAACTCCTTGGGTGTCAGGTCGAGCAGCTGACCGTCGCGGAACGCGCGGTGGCGAGGGATGTCGAGCACCACCCCGAACGCGTCGAGGACCGGCGCAGAGCCCACCGGTGGCCGCCGGGCGAGCGCCTGGATGCGAGCCACCAGTTCGGCGAAAGCGAACGGCTTGGTGAGGTAGTCGTCGGCGCCGAGGCCCAGTCCGGACACCCGGTCACGGATACCGCTGGCCGCCGTCAGGATCAGGATCCGCGTGCCCAGCGCCTCGTCGACCATCCAGCGGCACACCTCGTCGCCGGTCGCCTCGGGCATGTCCCGGTCGAGCACCGCGACGTCGTAGCGATTGACACCGAGCCGTTCCATCGCGGCCGCCCCGTCGTAGCAGACGTCCACGGCCATGGCGAGCTTGCGGAGCCCGTCGGCGACGGTGTCGGCCAGCAGCCGCTCATCGTCGGCGAGAAGGACCCGCATCCAGCGCTCCGTCCAAGTGGGTGACGTTCGAGAGTCGCGCGAACACCATAAGCCCGCCGTAAGCGGCCACCGAACGCTCCCGATAGCGGCCGCGCTCCAAGCTGCCGCACATGATCGATGTCTACTCTCCCGCGGCCTATGGACCCACGACGAGGAACTCGCCGCGCCGGCGCCGATGGATCCGTCTCGTCCTCGTCGTCGTTCTGCTGGCGGCCGGCACCGTGGCGCTGGCCCGCTACCTGCTCGCCGACGAGCGGCGGGACTACCTTTCCTCGAACGGTTGGCCGGCCCAGGGCCAGGGCGCCTACCGGCTCGGCGACGACACGCCGGCAGCCAGCGAGGACCAGCAGCCGGTGCCCATCGCCAGCCTCGCCAAAGTGATGACGGCGTACCTGGTGTTGCAGCACCTGCCGCTGCACGGCGAAGCAACCGGGCCGCGATTCACGGTCACCCGCAGCGACGTCGCGGACACCGAGCGGCGACGCGCCAGCGACCAGTCGATCGTCGACGTGCGCGTCGGCGAGCGGCTGACGGAGCGGGCCGCGCTGATCGCGTTGCTTCTCCCGTCTGCCAACAACATCGCGGCACTGCTGGCCCATGAGGTGGGCGGCACCGT
Source organism: Pseudonocardiales bacterium (assembly GCA_032160775.1). Classification (GTDB taxonomy): domain Bacteria; phylum Actinomycetota; class Actinomycetes; order Mycobacteriales; family Jatrophihabitantaceae; genus Jatrophihabitans. Next base: position 14,366 of record JAVHVB010000149.1, read on the forward strand.
CGAGGCGTTCGTGTACGAGATGAACACCACCGCGGCGGCGCTCGGCATGGACCACACCGTCTACACCGACCCGAGCGGCTTCGACGAAGGCACCGTGTCGACCGCCGTCGACCAGCTCACCCTGGCCGAGGTCGCGGCCGACGACGCGACGCTCGCCGAACTGATGTCGACGCCCGACTACACGCTGCCGGTGGAAGGCGAAGTCGCGAACACCAACCAGCTGCTCGGCCAGGACGGCTTCGTGGGCATGAAGACGGGTTCGGACGATGCCGCAGGCGGCTGCTTCATGTTCCGCTCGGTCCGCTCAGTGAAGGGCTTCAACGTCGATCTGATCGGCGTGGTGCTCGGCCAGCACGGCCACAACCTCATCACGGCCGGCCTGTACGCCGCGAAGCAACTGGTCGACCACGTCGCTCCGCACCCGGCTCACCCGTGATCGGCTCGTCCCGTCGCCCGGGGGCTAGTCGGCGCGGTACTCGAGGTGCGCGGTCTCGATGGTGATCTCGGTGATCCGGGTGCTGATCCGGTCGCGCAGCGTCTGCGGCGCCTGGTCGTTGCCGCAACAGCGGGCAACGAGCGAGCGGACGTCCTGCTCGAGACCGAACTGCTTCAGGCAGGGCGCGCACCCGTCGAGGTGCTGCCGGATGCGATTCTTGAGCGTCTCGTCGGTCTCGTCGTCGAGATAGAGGTACACGTCCTTCAGGACGTCGTCACAATCGATCCCGCCGGGACCGAAACCGAAACCGCTCACTTGGTCACCCCGCTGGGGATCAGCCCGCGCTCGCGGGCGTAGTCGGCAAGCATGCCCTGCAGCTGCTTGCGGCCGCGGTGCAGCCGGGACATCACGGTGCCGATCGGAGTGCCCATGATCTCGGCGATCTCCTTGTAGGCGAACCCCTCGACGTCGGCCAGGTAGACCGCGAGCCGGAAGTCCTCGGGCAGCGCCTGCAGGGCCTCCTTGACGTCGGAATCGGGCAGGTGATCCAGCGCTTCCATCTCGGCCGAGCGCAACCCGGCCGACGTGTGTGACTCGGCGCGGTGCAGTTGCCAGTCCTCGACGTTGTCGCCACCGGCCTCCTGCGGCTGCCGCTGCTTCTTGCGGTAGTTGTTGATGAAGGTGTTGGTCAGGATCCGGTACAGCCAAGCCTTCAGGTTGGTGCCCTCGGTGAACTGGTGGAATGCGGCGAACGCCTTGACGTAGGTCTCCTGGACGAGGTCCTCGGCGTCGGTCGGGTTGCGCGTCATGCGCATGGCTGCGGCGTAGAGCTGGTCCAGGAACGGGAGCGCGTCCCGTTCGAACCTGGCCCGGCGGGCCTCAACCGTCTCCTCCGCCACCGTGCTCCTCTTCGCGTCCGCGCCGTCGTCTCGAATCGAGACTATCGCGCCGCCGCGCAACGGCCAGATCGCGGAGGCGACCCCTGGCCGGCGTTGGGTGGCCAACATGAAAGTGGACTCCTCGTTGTTCGGGGTTCATCGGGTGGAACCGCGGCAATCGCCTCGGCATTCCGGCTAGGTTGCCTTCCATGGCGACTGGGACCCCGGCGACGGCCCTGCTCGCCAAGGCGGGCGTCCCGTTCACCCTGCATCCGTACGATCACGACCCCCGCGCGCAGGCGTACGGCGAGGAGGCGGCCCAGACGCTGGGCGTCGACCCGGCGCGCATCTTCAAGACGCTCATCGCGACCGTCGAAGGACGGCTCGCCTGCGCCGTGGTGCCGGTCGCGGCGCGGCTCGACCTGAAGGCGCTCGCCGCCGCGCTCGGCGGCAAGCGTGCCGAGCTCGCCGATCCCGCTGCCGCCGCCCGGGCCACCGGCTATGTCGTCGGCGGGATCTCGCCCCTCGGGCAGCGCTCGCGGCTTCCGGTCGTCATCGATTCGTCCGCCGAGCAGTTCGAGACCGTCTACGTGTCGGCCGGCCGGCGTGGCCTCCAGGTGCAGCTGGCGCCGGGCGACCTCGTCGCTGCCGCAGCCGGGTCCCTCGCTCCGATTGCCACGTTCTGACGCCGATCGGCGCGGCGGAATCGGGTTACCTACTAGTCGGAGCCGCCGTACTCGTCGAACCAGTGCGCCAGCGGGCCGCGCCTGCTGACGGCGCGCAGCCTTCGCTCGGCGGCGGCCCGCCCGATGCGCGTGGTCACGACGAGCAACTCGTCGCCGGAACGAAGTTGGGTGTCCTCGTCCGGCACGAAGGTGCGCTCGCCGCGGATGATCAACGTGACGACGCTGGGCTCGGGCAGCCGCAGCTCGATGATCGAGACCGCATGCAGCCGTGACGTGGGTGCGACCGTCACCGTCAGCAGTTCGGCGTCGAGGACGTCGAGCGGCGCGGACTCGACCAGGATCTCGCGGGTCACGTCCTCCGGTACCAGCCGCAGCCGTCGCGCGAGCGGCGCGAGGCTCGGCCCCTGTAGAAGGGTGAACAGCACGACGAGGACGAAGACGATGTTGAGCAACCGGTCGCTGTGCGGCACCCCCTTCACGATGGGGAAGGTCGCCAACACGATCGGGACGGCGCCGCGCAAACCGGCCGCGGCGAGGAACGTCTGCTCGCGCCAGGGCACCCGGAATCCGACGAGCGAGGCGCCCACCGCGAGCGGGCGGGCGAGCAGCAGCAGCACGAGCCCGACGACGAGCGCGGGCAGGATCTGGTCGGGCAGTTCGCTCGGGGTGACCAGCAGGCCGAGCAGCACGAACAAGCCGATCTGGGCGAGCCACGCGAAGCCCTCGGCGAACGATCGCGTCGCCGCCCGGTGCGGCAGGCCGGCGTTCGCGAGCACCAGCCCGGCCAGGTAGGCGGCCAGGAACCCGCTCGCGTGCGCGGCGCCGGCCGCGGCGAAGGCCACCAGCGCCAGGCCGACGGTCGCGATCGGGTACAGGCCCGACGCGGGTAGGGCCATCCGCGGCAGCGCGATCGCGCCGAGGTAGCCGAGCGCCAGTCCGATCGCCGCCCCGGCCGCGAGCTCGTACACCAGGGTGCCGACGAACTCGAGGCCGTCGACGTCGAACGGCGTCGCGCTCAGCAGGATGACCAGGATCACGCTCGGGGCGTCGTTGAAGCCGGACTCCGCCTCGAGCAGGCCGGCGACCCGGCGCGGCAGCGGCAGCACGCGCAGTGTCGAGAACACCGCGGCCGCGTCCGTCGACGAGACGACCGCGCCGAGCAGCAGCGACTGCTGCCAGCCGAAATCGAGCGCCACGTGCGCGCCGACCGCGGTGACGACGGTGCTGATGCCGACACCGATCGTCGCCAGCACACCGGCCGGCGCCACGACCGCGCGGATGTGCGACCACTCGGTGGTCAGCCCGCCCTCGATGAGGATCACCGCGAGCGCCGCGGTGCCGAGGTTCTGCGCGAGCTGGGCGTTGTCGAACTCGATGCCGAAGCCGTCCTCGCCGAGCAGCACGCCGAGCGCGAGGAAGAGCAGCAGGCTCGGCAGCCCGGCACGGGACGCCAGCCGGGTGGCGACGATGCTCACCAGCACGACGACACCGCCCACGAGCAGCGCCTCGTACAGCTGCTGCAACGTCATGCGCGGCCCCGATCGGTTCGGCGTGTACCGACAGTTTCGCGGACCGCGGACTCCGGTTGAACGGGGTTACCGGCAGAATCGGCTGATGCGGGTTGCGATAGCCGGAGCGGGGAAGGTCGGCCAGGCGATCGCGCGCTCGCTGATCGCCGCCGGGCACCGGGTGCTGCTGATCGAGTCGCAACGCCGGCATTTCCGGCCGAGCACAGTGCCGGCGGCGGACTGGATGTTCGCCGACGCGACCGAGCTCGACACGCTGAACAGCGCCGGGATCGGGATGGCCGACGTCGTCATCGCGGCCACCGGCGACGACCAGGCCAACCTGGTGTTCGCGATGCTCTGCAAGCAGGAGTTCGGGGTCAATCGCGTGGTCGCGCGGGTCAACGAGCCGGGTAACGGGTCGCTGTTCACCACCGATTGGGGGGTGGACGTCGCCGCGTCGACGCCGCACATACTCACCGTCGCGATCGAGGCCGCCGTGCTGCTCCCCGACCTCGACGATTCGGGCGTCATCCGATCGCTGGGCGAGCGAAAAACTCCCGAATCGTGATCAGCCGAAGTCGTCTTCGCGGTACTCGCCGGGCGCGCGCGCGTCGGCATGCAGGGCCTCTGCGGTGCGCAGCTCGACGCGGCGGATCTTGCCGCTGATCGTCTTCGGCAGCTCGGCGAACTCCAGCCGGCGGATCCGCTTGTAGGGGGCCAGGTGCTCGCGGCAGAACGCGAGGATGTCGCCGGCCAGCTCCTTGCCGGGCGAGTACCCGGCCGCCAGCACGACGTACGCCTTCGGCACGGACAGCCGCAGCTCGTCCGGCGCGGGCACGACGGCGGCCTCGGCAACCGCCGGGTGCTCGATGAGCACGCTCTCCAGCTCGAACGGGCTGATCCGGTAGTCGCTGGACTTGAACACGTCGTCGGAGCGGCCGATGTAGGTGATGTAGCCGTCGGAGTCACGGCTCGCGACATCGCCGGTGTGGTACTTGCCGTCGGCGAAGGCGGCCGCGTTGCGTTCGGCGTCGTCGCGGTAGCCGACCATCAGCCCTACCGGGCGGACCGGCTCGGTCACGACGCAGATCTCGCCCTCGTCGCGTTCCTCACCGGTGATCGGGTCGGCGAGCACGATCCGGTATCCGGGCATGGGCCGGCCCATCGAACCGACCTTGACCAGTTGCCCGGGCGGGTTGCCGATCTGCAGGGTGGTCTCGGTCTGCCCGAAGCCGTCGCGGATCTGCAGACCCCACGCACGGTGCACCGTCTCGATGACCTCAGGGTTGAGCGGTTCGCCCGCACCGACGAGCTCGCGCAGCGAGAGCGAGCCGCGCCAGGCGGTGAGATCCTGCTGGATCAGCATCCGCCAGACCGTCGGCGGTGCGCAGAAGGTGGTCACCTTCGCGTCCCGCAGGGTGTCCAGCATCGCCTTGGCGTCGAACCGCTCGTAGTTGTAGAGGCAGATCGTGGCACCGGCGAGCCACGGCGCGAACACGCACGACCACGCGTGCTTCGCCCAGCCCGGGCTGGACACGTTCAGATGCACGTCACCCGGCTGCAACCCGATCCAGTACATCGTCGAGAGATGGCCGATCGGGTAGCTGGCATGGGTGTGCTCGACCAGCTTCGGCAGCGCCGTTGTCCCCGACGTGAAGTACAGCAGCAGCGGGTCGTCCGCCCGGGTCGGCCCGTCCGGCGTGAACGGCCGATCGCTCACCACGCTGTCCGCGTAGCGCAGCCACCCCTCGACCGGCTCGCCGACCGCGATCCGGAGGTAGGACCCGGCGAGATCGGCAAAGTGCGGTGCGAGCTCCGAGCGGGCGATGACCGCCCCGACGCGGCCGCGGTCGAGGCGGTCGCGCAGGTCGGCCTCGGCGAGCAGCGTGGTTGCCGGAATGATCACCGCGCCCAGCTTCATCGCGGCGAGCGTGGTCTCCCAGAGCTCGACCTGGTTGCCGAGCAGGACCAGCACATGCGTGCCGCGCCCGACGCCGGCCCCCCGGAGCCACCCGGCGAGTTGGTCCGAGCGGGCGGACAACTGCTCGAAGCTGAACTCGGACTCGACCCCGTCCGCCTCGATCAGCCGCAACGCCGTGCGGTGTGGGTGTTCGGCGGCGAGAACACCGTCGAACCAGTCGATCGCGAAGTTGAAATGCTCCGGGCGGGGCCAGTCGAACCGGGCGCAGGCGGTGTCGTAGTCGATGCGGTTGTCGAGCAGGAAGTCACGCGCGGCGCGCACCGCGTCCGGGCTGTCAATCACTCCCCGACAGTCGCACGCGACGCCACCGATGTCACGAAGTGGATGACCGCGGCCGCGATCAGTGGCAGCCCGCGCCGCAGCGAGTGGTCGGCTCCGTTGATGACGTGCAGTTCGCGGCTCTTCGCCGGCGGCGGCATGCCGAACGAGTCCCGGTCGCCCTGGATCACCAGCACCGGCACGCCGGCACCGTCGAGCTCCGCCAGCCGGGACAGCTCCGGACGGCCGGGCGGGTGCAGCGGGAAGGCCAGGGCGACCACCCCGATCGCGCCCGACTCGACCGCCGTACGACAGGCGACGCGCGCGCCGTTCGACCGGCCGCCGACCACGAGTGGCAGGGCGGCGAGCCGTTTGCGGCGGCGCAGCGCAGCCATGACAGTCCGCCAAGCCTGGTCCTGCTTGGCCGGCGCCGGAGGCGACCGCCGCCCGGCGACCCGGTACGGCTGGGTGAGCCGCGCGACCGCGATGCCGGACTTCAGCGCAGCGACGCGTACCGCGGTGACGTCGGCGCTGTCGATGCCGCCGCCCGCGCCGTGGGTGAGGACGAGCAGGGCCAGCGGCGGGCGGTTCGGCCGGTCGAGTTCGATGACCGCGGGGCCGGCGAGGGTGGGGATCTCGATACGCATCAGAACAGCCGTTGCTCGTCGACGGCCGGTTCGACCCGGGCGATGAGTTCCGGACCGTCGTTGTCGACCTTGTTGACCAGTGTTGCGACCGGCCGCAGCTCGAGCCGTTCGGCGCCGGCTTCGTCCCACGACGCGAGCAGGTCCGCCGGGTCGTCGACCTTCGGGTCCAGCCAACGCCGCCACGAGGTCCGCGGCAGCACGAGCGGCATCCGGTCGTGGACCTCGGCCAGCACCCCGGCCGCGGGGGCGGTGATGATCGTGCAGGTCGTCAACGTGTGTCCCTGCTCGCCCCAGAACTCGTAGAGACCGGCGAAGGCGATGGGATGCCCGTCCTCGGGCGTCATGTAGATCGGCTGCTTGCCGCCGTCGACGCGCTGCCACTCGTACCACCCGTCGGCGGGCACGAGGCAACGCCGCTTGGCATAGGCGCGGCGGAACGCGTTGGTCGTGGCGACACCCTCGACGCGCGCGTTGAACATCCGGCCCTGCGTCTTGCGGTCCTTCGACCACGACGGGACGAGCCCCCACGAGGCGACCCGCAGCTGGCGGGTCGGTTCTTCGGCCTTCGTCCCGTTCTCGTCGCGCAGCGGACGGTTGACCACGACGCGTACCGGGTCGGTGGGCGCGACGTTGTAGTTCGGTGCCGTCCACTCGTCGTCGGTGGCATCGACCGCGTCGAACTCATCGGTGAGGTCCTCGTTCGAGCGAACGGACACGTAGCGGCCGCACATACCGCCAACCTAACGGGGCCGGCCAAACAGCGGGCTGAGCAGATCGCTGCTTCCCTGCGGCAGACTGGGCCTATGCACAGCTGGACGGCACCGCGCGCCGATCGCCCCGTGCGCGCGACCGTCCGGTTGCCCGGCTCGAAGTCCCTGACGAACCGGCTGCTGCTGCTCGCGGCACTGGCCGACGGGCCGTCGCGCGTCGCCGCCCCCTTGCGCGCGCGGGACACCGTGCTGATGGCCGACGCGTTGCGCG
>JAVHVB010000150.1:0-5608 GCA_032160775.1 Pseudonocardiales bacterium
CGCGCCGCCGACGACCTCGCGGACGCCGATCCGGGGCGCCCGCCCGGCAGGCGCGCAGATCGAGTAGGACCGCCGTTGCTCGCCGCGGCGCACGGTGAGCGACTGCCCGGGCCGGAACGCGAACGCCGGCTTGAGCGGATCGGGCACCGCGAAGGTGACCGCGGCGGAGTCGTCGGTGAGCGCTTCGACGCCGGCCACGGTGAGCGCGTGGAAGTCGGTCCTGGCCATCAGATCGGTTTCACCGCCTCGAACGGCTCGGCGCAGGCCCGGCACCGGTGCAGCGCCTTGCAGGCCGTCGACCCGAACGCCGCCGCCAGCACGGTGTCGACGGAGCCGCAGCGCGGGCAGCGCACGGCCGGTCGCGAGCCGAGGGTGAGCGGCACCGGTCCGGACCTGTGCCGGGCGGGTGCGGGCGGTGCGATGCCGGCCGCGGCCAGCTTGCGGTGCCCCTCGGCGGTGATCCAGTCCGTCGACCACGCCGGCGCGAGCGCGGTACGCACCTGCACGTCCAGGTGGCCGGCCGCGCGCAGCCGGCGCTCGACATCGGCGCTGATCTCGCGCATCGCCGGGCAGCCGGAGTAGGTCGGGGTGATGGTGACGACGACGCCGTCCGGCGTCTCGTCCACCGCGCGCAGGATGCCCAGTTCGCCGATCGTGACCGTCGGCAACTCCGGATCCGGGGTGGCCGCGGCAACCTCCCAGGTCGACTCCGCCGCGGTCACCATGTCGCGTCCGGATGGGCGCGGGCCACGTTCTGCAGCTCCGCCAGGACGTAGCCGAACGCCTCGGTGTGCACGCCGTCGCGGCCGGCCCGTCCGCCGACGTACGCGAGCGGCGCGGCGTCCGGCCGGGCCAACCCCGCAGTGGCGAAGACGGTGTCCAGGACGACGTCGACCTCGCCGCGCTGGATCGGGGCCAGGTCGCCGGGATGAGCGCGGAACAGCTCGTCGACCAGCGGCCACAACCGGAGCAGCGCCGCCTGCATGCGCTGCGTGGACAGCTCGGTCCCGTCGCCGAGCCGCACCACCCACTGGGCCGCGTAGTCGCGGTGGTAGGCGAGCTCGTTGACGCCCTTAGCGCCGATCGCCGCGAGAACCGGATCCGGCGAGCCGGCGAGCCGCTCGAACAGCGCCAGCCGCCAGCTGCTGAACACGAGCAGGCGGCCGACGAGGTCGGCGAAATCGCCGTCGAGGGGCTCCACGAGCCGCACGTTGCGGAAGTCCGCCTCGTCCCTGAAGAACGCGAGCTCGTCCTCCGAGCGGCCGAGGATCGTGCCCGCCCGGGCGAGGAGCATGCGCGCCTGGCCGAGCAGGTCCAGCGCGATGTTCGCGATCGCGGTCTCCTCCTCCAGCTCGGGCAACCGGGTGATCCACTGCTGGAGCCGGTGGCTGTAGATCAGCGCATCGTCGCCCACGGCGAGGCAGTACGCCGCGAGCGCGTCCGCGTCGACGCCGTCCGGGACGGTGGTGTCGATTCCGGCGAGCGGGTCGGTGAACCCGGTGCCGTAGGCCCATCGGTGATCGTCGCTGTGCTCGTCGGCCAGCCACCCGTACGGGTTTTCCTGATCGTTCATCACATGTGCGGAACGTCGTCGGGGATGTCGTAGAACGTCGGGTGCCGGTACACCTTGTCGGCGGCGGGCGCGAAGAACGGGTCCTTCTCGTCCGGACTGGACGCGGTGACATCCGCTGCGCGCACGACCCAGATGCTCACGCCCTCGTTGCGCCGCGTGTACAGATCGCGCGCGTGGCGCAGCGCCATCTCCGCGTCCGCCGCGTGCAGAGACCCGACGTGCACGTGGTTCAGCCCACGCTTCCCGCGCAGGAACACCTCCCACAGCGGCCAGCTGGAGCTCATGACGCCGCCTTGGCGGCGTGCGCGAGCGCTGCCGCTCGTACCCAATCGCCGTCCTCGTGCGCCTTGCGGCGCGCATCGATGCGCTGCGCGTTGCACGGGCCGTTGCCCTTGATCACGGCGTCCAGCTCGGACCAGTCGACGGCACCGAAGTCGTACCGGCCGCGTTCGCCGTTCCAGCGCAGGTCGGGATCGGGCAGCGTGACGCCGAGTTTGTCCGCCTGCGGCACGGTCATGTCGACGAACCGCTGGCGCAGCTCGTCGTTGGTGTGCCGCTTGATCCCCCACGCCATCGACCGCTCGGTGTTCGGCGAGCGGTCGTCCGGCGGGCCGAACATCATCAGCGACGGCCACCAGAACCGGTTCGTCGCGTCCTGCACCATCGCGCGCTGCGCCTCGGTGCCGCGCATCATCGTCAGGAGCAGCTCGTAGCCCTGCCGCTGGTGGAACGACTCCTCCTTGCAGATCCGCACCATCGCCCGCGCGTACGGCCCGTACGAGGACCGGCACAGCGGCACCTGGTTGCAGATCGCCGCGCCGTCGACCAGCCAGCCGATCACGCCGACGTCGGCGTAGGTCAACGTCGGGTAGTTGAAGATGGACGAGTACTTCTGCCCGCCGCTGATCAGCAGCTCGGTGAGGTCGGCGCGGTCGGCGCCCAACGTCTCGGCCGCGCTGTACAGGTACATGCCGTGCCCGGCCTCGTCCTGGACCTTGGCGAGCAGGATCGCCTTGCGGCGCAACGAGGGGGCGCGGGTGATCCAGTTGCCCTCCGGCTGCATGCCGATGATCTCCGAGTGCGCGTGCTGCGCGATCTGCCGGACCATCGTCTTGCGATACGCGTCGGGCATCCAGTCACGCGGCTCGATGCGCCGGTCGTGCGCGATCGTCGCGTCGAAGTGCTGCTCGAGGAGATCTGTCATAGGGGGTCCCTGCGGAATCGCGGAGCGTTCCGTGCGGAACGATTTCGTGGGGTGCTCATGGCCACTCCTTCGCGACCATGGTGAGGACGTCGTACTGGGCCGCAACCGACCCGTCCTGCTTGGTGATCTCCGCGTCCCAGCGCACCTCGCCGTGCGCGCTGTCCCCCCGCGGCGTGATGGCCTTGCAGGTGAGCGTGACGGTCAGTTCGTCACCCGGGTAGACGGGAGTGAGGAAGCGCAGTTCGTCGATGCCGTAGTTGGCGAGGACCGGGCCAGGGTCGGGGTCGACGAACAGCCCGGCGGCGAGCGACAGCACCAGGTAGCCGTGCGCGACGATGCCGTCGAAGAACGGGTTCACCGCCGCGGCGACCGGGTCGGTGTGCGCATAGAACGTGTCGCCGGTGAATTCCGCGAAGTGCGCGACGTCCTCGTCGGTGACCCGGCGCGGACCCGCGACGACGGAGTCGCCGATCCGCAGCTCGGCCAGCGACTTGCGGAACGGATGGCCGGCGTCGCTCGTGCGCTGGGCGCCGCGCACCCAGCGGCCGGTGACTGCGGCCAGCATCCGCGGGCTCGCCTGCACCGCGGTGCGTTGCATGTGGTGCATGACGCCGCGCAGGCCGCCCAACTCCTCCCCACCCCCGGCGCGGCCGGGACCGCCGTGCACGAGCGTCGGCAGGGGCGAGCCGTGGCCGGTCGACTCCGCCGCGTCGTCCCGGTCGAGCACCAGCAGCCGGCCGTGCCAGGCAGCGACGCCGAGCACGATTTCGCGCGCGAAGGCCGCGTCGTGACTGACCACCGAGCCGGCCAGGCTGCCCTGGCCACGCGCGGCCAGATCGATCGCATGCGCGGAGTCCCGGTAGCCGATCAGCGTGCTCACCGGCCCGAACGCCTCGACACTGTGTATCTCAGCGCGGCTCGCCTCATGTGCCTTGATGAGGACGGGCGAGATGAAGGCGCCGCGCTCGGCGTCCGCACCGACCACGTCGACGTGGTCCGGGTCGCCGAACACTGCCGTGCCGACCGAGAGCAGCGCCTTCAACGACCGGCGCACCTCTTCGCGCTGGTCGAGGCTCGCCAGCGCGCCCATCCGCACCGATTCGTCGTCAGGGTTGCCGATCGTCACCCTGGCGAGCCGGGCGGCAGCGGCCTCGGCCACCGCGTCGACGAGATTCTCGGGCACCAGTGCGCGCCGGATCGCGGTGCACTTCTGCCCTGCCTTGACGGTCATCTCGGTAACCAGTTGCTTGACGTAGAGCTCGAACTCCGGCGTGTCCGGCCCGGCGTCCGGACCGAGGATCGAACAGTTCAGCGAGTCGGCCTCGGCGTTGAACCGCACCGACCGCCCGGCGACGGTCGGGTGCGTGCGCAGCCGTTGCGCGGTGGACGCGGAACCGGTGAAGCCCACGAGGTCCTGATCGGTGAGGTGGTCGAACAGGCCGGTGATGCCGCCGCACACGAGTTGGAGCGCGCCCTCGGGCAGCAGGCCGGACTCGGTGATCAGCTCGACCAGCCGGGAGGTGAGGAAGGCGGTCGCGGTCGCTGGTTTGATCACCGACGGGACGCCGGCGAGGAAGGCAGGCGCGAACTTCTCCAGCGGCCCCCACACGGGGAAGTTGAACGCGTTGATCTGCACTGCCACCCCGCGCAACGGGGTCAGCACGTGCTGGCCGACGAACTGTCCGCTCCGGCCGAGCGGCTCGACCGGCCCCTCGGTGAGGAACGTGTCCGCGGGCAGCTCGCGCCGTCCCTTCGACGCGTAGGTGAACAGCACGCCGAAGCCGCCGTCGATGTCGAACTTCGAGTCGCCGAGCGTCGCTCCGGTGCGCTTCGAGACGGTGTACAGCTCGTCGCGGTTGTCGCGCAGGTGGCCGGCGACTGACTTGAGGATCGCGGCCCGTTCGTGGAAGTTCAGTTCGCGCAGCGCGGCGCCACCGGTGCGCCGGCCGTAGTCGAGCACGCCCGCGAGGTCGATCCCGGCCGACGACACGGTCGCGATTTGCTCGCCGGTCACTGCGTCGTGGACGGGCACGCCGTCCTCACTCGGCTCGACCCACTCGCCCCGGACGTAACTGCGCAGCGGCATGGCGCTCTCCATTTCCTGACCGATCGGTCGGTTATCCATGCTAGCGTCGATCCGTGCCGGAGGAAATGGACGATCCGGTCGCGGCGATGCTCGAAGCCGACCGCGCCTCGACCGCGCTGGGCATCGAGGTCGTCGAGCGCGGGCCTGGCTGGGCCCGGGCGCGCATGCTCGTCCGGCCGGACATGGTCAACGGGCACGATCTCGCGCACGGCGGTCTGGTGTTCACACTGGCCGACACCGCGTTCGCGTGCGCTTGCAACGGGTGGGGGCCGGCAACCGTCGCCGCCGGCGCGGAGATCAACTTCGTGCGGCCGGCGCACGCCGGCGACCAGCTCGAGGCAGAGGCGCGGGTGCGCACCCGCAGCGGCCGCAACGGCATCTACGACGTCACCGTCCGGCGTGGCGACGAGGTGATCGCCGAGTTCCGCGGCCGCAGCTCGGAGCTGCGGCCTTGAGTGAGCCGCGGCGGCGAGGACGTCCTGGCCTGGACCTCGAGACAGTGCTCGCACGGAGCGTGGAGCTGTTCAACGATCGTGGCTTCGACGGCACGAGCATGGAAGACCTCGCCCGGCATCTCGGCATCACCAAGTCGGCGATCTATCACCATGTGTCGAGCAAGGACGCACTGCTCGGCCTCGCGCTCGACCGGGCACTGTCGGGCCTGGAGCGCGCCGCTGCCGACGTGCGGACGATGGACGGCTCAGCCGTCGACCGGCTGGAGTCGCTCGTGCGGCGCAGCGTCGAA
>JAVHVB010000151.1:0-20542 GCA_032160775.1 Pseudonocardiales bacterium
CCGGTGTAGCCGATGCTGTAAGCCACGCGGCCGCCGAGCGCGGTCCGCTGAAAGGCGAAGAACCGGGTGGACGTGTCGATCGCGCCGCCCCAGCGATGGGTGAACCGCAGCCCCTCGAGCTGCGGGAAGGTGCGGAAAAAATTCTGCGCGAGCACGTCGAAGGTCGTCGGCCGCTGATCCAGCTCGTCGCGCAGGCCGCTGCGCCAGTGGTAGATCGCGTCGTAGCCGCCCCACAGGATGCGGTCGTCGCGGGTGCGCCGGTAGTAGTGGAACTGGTTGGGCAGATCGCCGATGCCCTGGCGGTTGCGCCAGCCGATCGAGTCCAGCTGGGCTTCCGACAGCGGCTCGGTGACGAGCGCGTAGTCGTAGACCGGGACGACGTAGGGCCGCATGCGCCGCAGCAGGCCGGGGAACGCGTTGGTCGCGAGGGCGACCCGTCCCGTCCGCACCGGCCCGCGTGCGGTCGCCACCCGGAGGCCGGCGCCGTCGCGGGCCAGCCCGGTGGCCGCGGTGTTCTCCACGATCCGGACACCGGCGGCGAGGCACGACGCGCGCAGCCCCCACGCGAGCCGTGCCGGGTCGACGAGCGCGGTGCGGTCGCGGAACCAGCCGCCGGCCAGGTAGGTGGGTGAGGCGACCTCGGCGCGCACCGCGTCGCGGTCGAGGAACTCCGCGTCGTGCCCGTACCGGCGGGCCAGCTCGACGTCCGCGCGCAGTCCGTCCACCTGGTACGGCTCGGTGGCGACGGCCAGCTCACCGGTCCGCTCGAAGTCGCAGGCGATCCCGGCCTCGCGCACCGTCTGCTCGATGGCGTCCAGGTTCTGCGCACCGAGCCGCTCCAGCTCACCCAGCTCGCCCGGGAAGCGGGCGAGGCCGTTGGCCAGCCCGTGCGTCAGGCTCGCGGCGCAGAAGCCGCCGTTGCGCCCGGACGCCGCCCACCCGACAGTGTGCGACTCGAGCAGCAGCACGTCGCGCCCCGGGTCACGCTCCTTGGCCAGCAGCGCCGTCCACAGGCCGGTGAATCCGCCGCCGACGACGGTGAGGTCGGCGTCGGCGGGCGCGCCCGCCGGCACGATCGGCTCCGGCCGTTCGGGGGTGTCGAGCCAGAACGGCTTGGGCGATGCGTCGACAAGGGCGGGGTGCAGCAGCGTCATGCGCGCTTTCGGCTCGCCACCGCACCGATCACGGCCACGAGCACGCCGAACGAGAAGATCAGCGTGCCCATGACGTTCACCTGCGGCGGCACACTGCCGCCTTGGCGCTGTGCAGCGCCGTAGACCCACAGCGGGAAGGTTTGCGTCGTCCCGTTGTTGAACGACGTCACGATGTAGTCGTCGATCGACAGCGCGAAGGCGAGCAGGGCCCCGGCCAGCACGCCAGGGAAGATGATCGGGAGCGTCACCCGGAAGAACGTGACGATCGGTCCGGCGCCGAGGTCGCGCGCCGCCTCCTCGAGCGCCGGATCGAGTCCGCCCATCCGTGCGCGCACGGTGACCACGACGTACGCGATGCTGAACATCACGTGCGCGATGAGGATCGTGCCGTAGCCGCGCGGAATGTTCACCGCAAGGAAGAGGCTGAGCAGGGCAGCGCCGAGCACCACCTCCGGCGCCGCGATGTTCGCGAACAGCAGCAGGTTCACCGAGCCGCTGCCGCGGAAGCGGAACCGGCCGAGCGCGACACCCATGAGGGTGCCGAGCACCACGGCGATGGCCGTCGTGGCGAGCGCGATGGTCACCGAGTTCTTGATCGCCTCGGTGAGGTCGCTGTAGACGAACAGGTTCTCGTACCACGTGACCGTGAACCCGTTCCAGTGCTGGCTGACTCCCTTGCCGGGACGGCCGTCGTTGAAGCCGTAGACGATCATCACGATGATTGGCGACGACAGCCACAGGATCACCAGCCAGCCCCAGATCGGCAGCAGCCAGCCGCGGCCCACGCGGCGGCGGCGCGGCTGCCGGGCCGAACGCGGCGCGGCCTCCACACTCGCGGTCATCGTGCCGCCGCCATCGCGAGGGCGTCCTCGGTCCCGAGTGCGCGGGCATACAAGAAGATCCCGACCAGCAGGATGCCCATCAGGATGAACGACAGCGACGCAGCTGTCGGGTAGTCGAGGTTGGTGAAGTACTGGGTCTGGATGATGTTGCCGATCATGGTCGTGTTCGTCCCGCCGAGGATCGTCGAGTTGACGTAGTCGGACGAGGCCGGGACGAAGGTCAGCAGCACCGCGGCGAAGACGCCCGGCAGGGACAGCGGGAGCACCACCTTGCGGATCGCGGCCGGCTTGCTGGCGTACAGATCGGCCGCAGCTTCGAGCAGCGCGGGCTCGACGCGTTCCAGCGCAACGTAGATCGGCAACACCGCGAATGGCAGGAAGTTGTAGACCAGCCCGCCGACCACCGCGACCTGGGTCTGCAGGATCTGACCGCTGTCGCTGACGAGGCCGATGTCCTGCATGAAGCCGACGAGGTGCAGGTCACGCAGCGCGCGGAGCACCATCCCGTCGTCCTCGAGCATGAACTCCCAGGACTGCGTGCGGATCACGAAGGACACGAAGAATGGGAGCAGGAGGAGAAACAGCAGCGACGACTTGTACTTGCCGCCGCGGAACGCGATCCAGTACGCGACCGGGTAGGCGATCAGCACGCAGATGGCGGTGGCGATCAGCCCGTACAGCAGCGAACGAACGATCTGGGTGTGGAAGTCGTGCCATGCCTGCGAGTACGTGCCGAAGTGGAACGTCTGCTTGAACCCGTCGAGGTCGTTGCCGGTCATCGTCGACACCGACAGCATCGACACCGCCGGCACGACGAAGAAGATCACCAACCACAGCCAGCCGGGCAGGATCAGCGCGTACGGCGCCAGGCGGCTGCCGAGTCGCCGCCGGTTCGTCCGCGCGGCCGTCATGCCTGGTAGATGGGTTCGAAGAGACCGTTCCACGCGTCCACCTGATCTGCGGGGATCACCGGGTAGCGGTGCAGTCGCGCGAAGTCGGCGGGCTCCGGAAAGATCAGCGGGCTGTTCGCGAGGTTGGTGTAGTACGCCCGGTCCTTGTCGTTCGTGGCATCAGCCGCCTCCTTCTGGAAGACCTGCTGCGCCGCCGACACCGGGGTGATGTAGTTGATGTAGTCGGCAAGCATCGCCGCGATCTTCGGCTGGTACACCCAGTCCATGTAGGTCATCGCGTCCAGTGGGTGCGACGCGTGGATGGGGATGCACATGTTGTCGGTCCAGATGAGTCCCCCCTCTTCAGGCACCACGAACTTCAGGTCGGGGTTCTCCGCCTGCTTGAGGAAGATGTCACCCGACCACGCCATCGTGGCCCAGAGATCGCCGCGGGCAAGTGCGCCGGCATACGACTGGTCGTAGTACTTGCGCACGTACGTGCGCTGCTTTTTCGCCCAATCGGCAGCCTTGTTCCAGTCGTCCGGCGTCGAGGTCTCTGGGTTGACGCCGATCGCGCACAGCGCCGCACAAGGTAGGTCCAAGTTGTTGGCGAACATGCCGACCTTGCCGGACAGCTTCGGGTCCAGCAGGTCGTTCCAGCCCTTGATCTCGTGGCCGATCAGCTTCGGGTTGTACCCGATGCCGGTGATACCGGACTGCCACGGCATCGTGTAGACGTTGCCGCGGTCGTAGGCCGGGTCCTTGGCCAGGTCGGACGCGTACTGATAGAAGTTGGACATCCGGTTCTGGTCGAGCGGGATCAGCCAGTCCCGCAAGAACAGGTTCGTCAGTTCGAACCCGTTGGTGATGACGATGATGTCCGGACCGATGGGTTGGCCGGCCTTCAGCGCCGGAGCGATCTTGGTTCCGTAGTACGTCGCGTTGTCGGAGATGTCCTCCTTGTAGGTGACCGAGATGCCGGTCTCCTTGGTGAACAGATCCAGCGACGGATGGCTGTTGCCCTTGACGTCGATGTAGAGCGGCCAGTTCGCGAAGTCGAGATGGCCCTGCTTCTTCTGGTTCGCCCAGAACTTCGCGATCTCGTCGCGCCACGCTTGGCCGCCGAGCCCGCCGCCACTGCCTTTCGAACCGGCGATGCTGCAGGCGCTGAGCCCGACGCCGAGGGCGGACAGGCCGCCCAGCTGGAGGAACCGCCGCCGATTCAGCCGCGGACTCGTCAGCCCGCGGAGCAGGTCGGGCGTGAGCTCGGGAGGCAGGCTCTCGCTCATTCCGCCTCCTCCCCGCTGGGTGCGGCCGGCTCGTTGCCGGGAGCCAGCGGCAGGGTGTGCTCCGGGCGCCACGACAGCCACACGTCCGCGCCGCGGTCGGCGATGTCCAGTGCGTCCGACGCGTTCTGTACGAACACCCGCAGGTCACTGCCGCCCAGCGCGGTCACCTCGTACTGGGTCGACGTGCCCAGATAGACCACTTCGGTCACCCGGCCGCGGATCGCGCAACCGGCGGCGGCCGGTCGGTCCGCGGTGAGCACGATCTTCTCCGGCCGCACGGTGATGTCCAACGAGGCGCCAGCGGTGGCACCGACCGCGGTCGCGTCCGGCACCGTGACCGTCTCGTCGGCGCCCGTCTCGAGGACGGCCGTCGTGCCGTCGATCGAGGCGACCTGCCCGCTGATGATGTTGGACGTCCCGATGAAGCCGGCGACGAACCGGGTCCGCGGTCGCTCGTAGACCTCGCGCGGCGCACCGAGCTGTTCGATCTTGCCGGCGTTCATCACCACGAGCCGGTCGGACATCGTCAGCGCCTCGCCCTGGTCGTGCGTGACGAAGACGAAGGTGATGCCGACCTCGCGCTGGATCCGCTTCAGCTCGATCTGCATCGCCTGTCGCAGCTTGAGGTCCAGCGCGGCGAGCGGCTCGTCGAGCAGCAGCGCCCGCGGCTTGTTCACCAGCGCCCGCGCCAGCGCGACCCGCTGTTGCTGCCCACCGGACAGCTCGCGCGGGCGGCGGTGCTGCAAGCCCTGCAGCTGGACCAGTTCGAGCATCTCCCCGACGCGGCGGGCCGTCTCGACCGGAGTCACACCCTTGCGGCGCAGCCCGAAGGCGACGTTGTTGAAGACGGACATGTGCGGGAACAGCGCGTAGGACTGAAAGACCACGTTCACGTCCCGCTTGTTGGGCGGGATGCCGACGACGTTCTCCCCGTGCAGCAGGATCTGCCCGCCGGTCGGCTCCTCGAAGCCGCCGATCATCCGCAAGGTCGTCGTCTTGCCACACCCGGATGGGCCGAGCAGCGAGAAGAACTCGCCTTCGCCGATGGTCAGGTCGATCGTGTCCACGGCGGTCACGACACCGTGTCGGGAACTGAACCGTTTGGCGACACCGACGAGTTCGATCGCGGCGGTGGAGTCCTGCGGTTCGGGATCGGCTCGGGTCGGGGCAGCGGGCTCGGCCTGCGCGGTGTCGCTCATGTCCATGGGTGGGCTATCGCCTCCGTTAGCCGCTCGTCCCGGCAGGGCGAGTACTGGATCCGCACCCTGACAGCCGAGTGTTTCCGGCGGATTACGTTGTCTGGTGGCCTTTCTACTACGGATTCGGTTGCGGAGGAAGGTCCGGTATGGGCAAACTCGTCGCCATGGTCCGGTCCTCTCCGCAAGTCGCCATCGACTCGGTGAGCCGGGCGATCATCGAGCAGCTGCAGTCCGACGGCCGGCGCTCATACGCCTCGATCGGCGCCGCGGTTGGCCTGTCCGAAGCCGCCGTACGCCAACGGGTGCAGAAACTGATCGACACCGGTGTCATGCAGATCGTCGCGGTCACCGACCCGATGCAGATCGGGATGGCGCGCCAGGCGATGATCGCGATCTCCGTCAGCGGCGCCGTGGAGACCGTCGCCGAGGAGCTGTCCAAGATCGATGAGGTCGACTACGTCGTCATCACCGCAGGCTCGTTCGACCTGATGGCCGAGATCGTCGTCGAGGACGACGTCCACCTGCTCGACCTGGTGAGCGGCCGCATCCGGGCCATCCCCGGCGTGACGCGGACCGAGACGTTCCTGTACCTGAAGCTGGTCAAGCAGACCTACAACTGGGGAGTGCGCTGACCTGCGGATTCAGTTGAGTTAGGCAGGGTAGACTGACGCGATCGTCATAATTATCCGCGATCAACAACGAAATCGAGAAGATATCGTGACCACGACACCGCTCCACACCGCGAGCGCAGCCTGGGACGCCGACGCGCTGTCCGCGACCGCGCGCGAGCACCTCTGGATGCACTTCACCCGCATGTCGTCCTACGCCGACGCCCCGGTGCCGACGATCGTGCGCGGCGAGGGCGCGCGCATCTTCGACGCCACCGGCCGCAGCTATCTGGACGGGCTGGCCGGGCTGTTCGTCGTCCAAGCGGGGCACGGCCGCACCGAGTTGGCCGAGGCCGCTGCGAAGCAGGCCGCCGCACTCGCCTTCTTCCCGCTGTGGTCCTATGCACACCCGGCGGCGATCGAGCTGGCCGACCGGCTCGCCGACTACGCGCCCGGCGATCTCAACAAGGTCTTCTTCACCACCGGTGGCGGCGAGGCCGTCGAGACCGCGTGGAAGCTCGCGAAGCAGTACTTCAAGCTGGTCGGCAAGCCGATGAAGCACAAGGTCATCAGCCGGGCGATCGCCTACCACGGCACCCCGCAGGGTGCGCTGTCGATCACCGGCATCCCGGACGCCCGCAAGTGGTTCGAGCCGCTCGTGCCGGGCGCGCACAAGGTCGCGAACACGAACTTCTACCGCGCCCAGGAGCACGGCGACGACCTCGAGGCGTTCGGGCGCTGGGCCGCCGACCAGATCGACTACGCCATCGAGATGGAGGGCGCGGACACCGTCGCCGCCGTGTTCCTCGAGCCGGTGCAGAACTCCGGCGGCTGCTTCCCGCCGCCGCCCGGCTACTTCCAGCGGGTGCGCGAGATCTGCGACAAGCATGACGTGCTGCTCGTGTCGGACGAGGTCATCTGCGCGTTCGGCCGGCTGGGCAAGATGTTCGCCTGCGACAAGTTCGGCTACGTCCCGGACATCATCACCTGCGCGAAGGGCCTGACCAGCGGCTACTCGCCGATCGGTGCGGCCGTGATCAGCGACCGGATCGCCGAGCCGTTCTATTCGGGCACCAACTACTTCCCGCACGGCTACACCTTCGGCGGTCACCCGGTGTCCGCCGCAGTTGCGCTGGCGAACCTCGACATCTTCGAGCGCGAGGGTCTGCCTCAGCATGTGCTGCAGAACGAGGGCGCGTTCCGCGCGACGCTCGAAAAGCTCAACGACCTGCCGATCGTCGGCGACGTCCGGGGCGACGGGTACTTCTACGGAATCGAGCTCGTGAAGGACAAGGCAACGAAGGAGACCTTCAACGAAGCCGAATCCGAGACGTTACTGCGCGGCTTCCTCTCCCGGGCGCTGTTCGACGCCGGCCTCTACTGCCGCGCCGACGATCGCGGCGACACGGTGATCCAGCTCGCTCCGCCGTTGATCGTCGGGCAACCCGAGTTCGATGAGATCGAGCAGATCCTGCGCGCGGTGCTCACCGAGGCATGGCAGCGGCTCTAGTGATCGCTACGCGCTGCGCGTGAGCTCGGCCCAGACCAGCTTGCCACCGGCGGGGATCGGTTCGAAGCCCCACGCGACGGTCAACGCGTCGACCAGATGCAGGCCGCGGCCGTGGTTGCGCGTCTCGCTCGGCGGCAGCGGGTCCGGCGTGCCGGGCCCGTCGTCGAGGACCTCGACGCGCACCGCGACCGGATTGATCGACAACCGCAGCTCGCACGACGAGTGGGCGTGGGTGACCGCGTTGTTCACCAGCTCGGTGACCACCAACAGCACGTCGTCGGCGATGTCCGACACGCCCCAGTCGGCAAGCGCGGCGGCGGCGAACGTCCGCGCCTGGCGCGCGCTGGTCAGACTGCCGTCGAGCCGGAGGGTCGCCTGTCCCGTGCGCTTCGCGCCGAGTTGCTCCAGCAGCTCGACGAGGTAATCGAGCTGCGTGTCCTTCATCGCATAGCCGTCGACCCGAGCGGCGATGCCGCTGTCCCCTGGCTCGGTGCCGGTGAAGACGACGACCTTGGTCGTCGGGACCTCCTCCCGGATCCGGGTGAGGACCTCCTGGCCGGCGATGTCCGGCAGGCCGATGTCGAGCACCACGATGTCCGGGCGAAGCTCCGCGGCACGGGCGATGGCTTCCGCGCCGCTGCTTGCCTCGCCGACGACGGAGAACACGCCGCGGAAGCGGAGCGCGGTCTTCACCAGGCGACGTACGTCGAGCACGTCGTCGACGATGAGTACCCGGATCACCACAGCTACCGACGTTAGGGCATTCCCGGCAACTCGGCATCGGCACCGCGCCGCGCTGAGGGCAGCACGATGACGAAGCTCGGGTGGCCGCCGCCCGGGTCGTAGCGCGCGTCACCGCCGTGCGCGCGGGCCAGCTCGCGGACGATGAACAGCCCGAGTCCGGTGCCGCCGCGCGGCGTACCGGACGCGAAGCGCTCGAACAGCCGCTCCTGCACCGCCGTCGACACACCCGGGCCCGTGTCGCTGATCCGGATCTCGATCTGGCCGTCGACCTCGCTCGCCGACACCGTCACCGGTGCGGCGCCGTGCCGCAGCGCGTTCGCGATCAGGTTGTCGACCGCCTGGGTGAGCCGGTCGATCTCCCCTCGGATGCGCAGCCCGGGCGGTGCGTCGAGGTTGATTTCGGCCTCCGGATGGGCCGCGCGCACGGCGTTGACCGAGCGGTTGAGCACTTCGGCGACCTGGAGCTCCTGCGGGTCGATGCGCACTGCGCCCGCTTCGAGGCGCGCTGCGGTGAGCAGGTCACGCAGCAGCCGCTGTAGCCGCTCCGCGCTGCCCGCAATCGAGGCGGCCAGTTCGTCCCGGTCCTCGTCGGTGAGTTCGTCGAGACGTTGGACGAGCAGTTGCGCCGCGCCGGCCAGCACACCGATCGGTGAGCGCAATTCGTGCGCGGTGACGGCGAGGAACTGCGCTTGATCGGCGGCCTCGCGCGCCAACCGGGTGTTGGCCGCCTCGAGGTCGGTGTTCGCGCTCGCGAGCGCCTGTGCGTTGCTCTGCGCGTCGACGAGCATCTTGCGCCGCTCGTCGATGTTCCGGGTGACCTTGGCAAACCCGACGTGGTGACCGTCGGGGTCATACACGGCCGTGATGACGACGCTGGCCCAGAAGCGGGTGCCGTCCTTGCGGATGCGCCAGCCTTCCTCCTCGTACACCCCGCGTAGCTTCGCCAGCGCCAGCTCGTTCTCCGGGTGCCGGATGTCGCGTTGCTCCTGGGGATAGAAGATCCGGAAGTGCTGGCCGATGATCTCCTCGCTGGTGTAGCCCTTGATCCGTTGCGCGCCCCTGTTCCAGCTCGCAACCATGCCGTCCGGATCGAGCATGAAGATCGCGTAGTCCTGGACGGCCTCGACCAGCAGCTTGAACCGCTGCTCGCTCTGCCGCAGCTCCTCCTCCGCCTGCCGCTGCGCACTCACGTCCTGGCCCTGTAGGAACAGGTAGAGCGGTCGGCTACGGGCATCGCGCACCGGTGCCGCGGTGGCGAGAACGCGGCGCTGATCGGTCCCGGTCAGCACTCCGTGCTCGAACCGGACGACCTCGCCCGTGCCGTCCTGCGCCCGGTGCAGCGCCTCGGCGACGGCGCCGCGCTCCGCGTCTGGGGCGAGGTCGACGTAGGACCGGCCGATCAGCGACTCGGACGGAAGGCCGACCGCTCCGCCCAACGCCTTGTTGGCTCGCACGACACGACCGGTCAGGGTCATCGTGGCCATCCCGATCGCGGCCTCCTCGAACACCTCGCGGAACCGCTCGAGATGTTCGCCGAGAACCGTGCTGTCCAGCTCGTCGGCCGGTGACGGGTCGGCGGGCGCGGGTGGAACTGCACGCGCAGGCGCGGGTGCCGTGCCGGCCTGGACCTCGGCGAGCTGGTCGGCCAGCCCGGTGATCGCCGCCGACTTCTCGATGAACGCCGTGGCGCCCAGCTCGCGCGCACGATCGGCGAGGCCGCTCTCGTCGAAGCCGGTGTACATCACCACGCTCGTGTTCGGTGCGACCTGCCGGATCCGACTCAGCGCCTCCAGGCCGTCCATCTCCGGCATCGAGATGTCGAGCAGCACCATCTCGGGCTGGTGCTCGGCGCAGAGGGCGACCGCCTCCAGGCCGTTGCGGCCCTCACCGACCACCTCGAACCGCCCGGACAGGCGCAGGTGTGCGCGGACGAGCCCGCGGACGTCGGCAGCGTCATCGACGACGACGATCGAGCACAGCGCGGGACGCACAGGCTGACCGTAACCAATCCGGCCCGGTCGCTATCCGACGAACCCGGCCGATCCCCGGGACATGACCGGATCGTCGGCGGCGCCCGTCGTCAGTGCAGGATCCCGTCCCACACCGCGTGGGCGCCCGAATCCCCGATCCGGTACAGCTGGATCGTCGTCGCGATGGCGAGCGCGATCGCCACGACGGCGGCGCCCATGCTCAGCCACGCGGGCACCTCCCGCGCGGCGGTCCGTTCGGCCGCGACGCCCGGCACCACGGCGCCGTCCCGGTACCGCCCGAGCGCCCATACCGCGACGGCCGCGAGGAAAAGCGGAACCGCGTAGTAGAGCAGCTGGCTGCCGAGGTGCTCGTGCTTGTCGATCTTCGCCGCGATCTCGCCTCCGACGATCTGGTGCTTGCGCAGGTACTTACCGGCATTGGTCGTGATCGGCACGAGCACGAGACTGACCAGCGCCAGGATCGGGGTCACGATGCCGAGCCGGCTGCGCGCCGCCGGCCACACCGCATGCAGGACCAGCGCCAGGCAGGTCAGTGGCACGAGGACCACCACTGCGTGCACGAGCAGAACGTGCGCGGGCATTCCGAAGACCTTGGTGGGCACCTGTCTACCTCGTCTCTCGTCGAGCGCTCATAGCTGACTACGAAGTTCCGCCACTGCGCGGTTCAGCGTCCGGGCGGCTAAGTTTTGTCGGTGCCTCCCGAACTCCCCTCCGGCCTCGCCGGCCGGGTCCATCGAGCGATCGACTCCCTCCACTCGTTCATGTACTTCGCCCCGGAGGCGGACGAGGAGCTGACCAAGGTCGGGCTGCGGCCCGGCCGGATGGGCTACTTCGCGAGCCGCTCGGCGCCGATGGGGCCGGTGCCCGCCGCGATCACCACCGCCACGTTCTACAACTTCAATCCGGAGATCGTGGCCCGGCACATCCCGCGTGCATGGGGCCTCGCCTCGATCGAGGACATCCTGGCCGCGCGGCTGCGGATCGCCGACCGCGCCCTGCGCCGGCTGCTCGGCGACGAGGCGGCGCAGATTCCGGCGGTGATCGAGGCCGCCGAGCTGGCCCGGACCGCGACCATCGCCCTGCCCGTCCGGGGCCGGCCGCTGTTCGGCGGGCACGCCGAGCTCGACTGGCCGACCGAGCCGCACCTCGTGCTGTGGCACGCGATCACTCTGCTGCGCGAGTTCCGCGGTGACGGCCACGTTGCAGTACTGCTGACCGGCGGGGTCAGCGGCCTGGACGCGCTCGTCACCCACACGGCGACCGGCCGGGGCTTCACCGAGCAGGCGGCCAAGGCGACGCGCGGCTGGAGCGACGAGCAGTGGACGGAGGCAGTCGAGCGGTTGACGGCGCGCGGCCTCCTCAGCCCGGCGGGCGGGCTCACCGAGGACGGCATCGCCCATCGCGACACGATCGAGCGGGCCACCGATGACCTTGCCGAACAGCCGTGGCACACGCTCGGCGTCGAGAACAGCGAGCGGCTCGTCGACCTCGGCAAGGCGCTCAGCCGGCAACTGGTGAACTCCGGCGCGTTCAACAGCGGGATCTTCGCCGGCCGCTGAGGCTCAGTGCACCAATCCTGCGCGGCTCAGTGCACCAATCCTGCGCGGATGTGGTCGAAGATCAGGTTCGTCTCGGTCAGCGCGACGTCCGGGTCACCACTGAGGTTCACCACCACGAAATCCCGCAGGTTGTCGGTGCTCGTGGCGGCGATGTGCACGTGGAAGTCATCAGCCCCGCCGAGGAAGAAGACGTTCAGCACCTCGGGCAGGGTGGCGATCTTGGCCATGAAGGCCGGGATGTGCCCGCGCGCGTGCGACTGCAATCGGACCGCGATCATGGCCTGGATGGGCCGGCCGAGGGCCGTCGGGTCGACGTCGGCATGAAAGCCACGGATCACGCCCCGTTCCCGCAACGCGCGCACCCGGCTCAGGCAGGTGGACGGCGCCACACCGGCGCGGCGTGCGAGGGCGTTGTTCGGCAGCCGGGCATCTGCGGCGAGTTCGCGCAGCAGCCGCCGGTCGATCTCGTCCAGCGGCGGCCGAACGATGTTCGGGGTTGCACCGCCGATTGGGGCGGAAGCCGATGATCTGCGCGCCATTCCGGCAATCTACAGAATCTTGTTCAGTCCCATAGCCCGGTGACGCCATATCGTTCATTGTTGCGGGTATCCGCAGAACTTGGAGGAGTGCGAAATGTTGGTCGGCGTTCCCCGCGAGGTCAAGAACAACGAGTACCGGGTGGCCCTCACGCCGTCCGGGGTGCACGAACTCGTCCGGCACGGGCACGACGTCTTCGTCCAGCGCGAGGCCGGCGTCGGCTCGGCGATCACCGACGACGACTTCGTCGCCGCGGGCGCGCAGATCCTGCCCACCGCCGACGACGTGTGGGCCACCGCGGACATGGTGCTCAAGGTGAAGGAGCCCATTGCGGAGGAGTACCACCGCATGCGCAAGGACCAGATCCTGTTCACCTACCTGCATCTGGCCGCGGACAAGGCGTGCACCGACGCGCTGCTTGCCGCCGGCACGACAGGCATCGCGTACGAGACCGTCCAGCTCGAGGACGGCTCGCTGCCACTCCTCGCGCCGATGTCCGAGGTCGCCGGCCGGCTCGCGCCGCAGGTGGGCTCCTACCACCTCATGCGACAGGGCGGCGGGCGCGGCACCCTGATGGGTGGCGTCCCGGGCGTGTACGCGGCCAAGGTCGTCGTGATCGGCGCCGGAGTGTCCGGGCAGAACGCCGCGGCGATCGCGCTCGGGATGCAGGCCGAGGTACTGCTGCTGGACAAGAACGTCGCGCGGCTGCGGCAGGTGGACGCGATCTACCAGGGCCATTGCCAGACCGTCGCGTCCAACGCCTACGAGATCGAACGGGCCGTGCTCGACGCGGACCTGGTGATCGGCGCGGTCCTCATCCCAGGCGCGAAGGCACCGAAGCTGGTCACCAACGAGTTGGTGTCGCGGATGAAGTCCGGCTCGGTGCTCGTCGACATCTCGATCGACCAGGGCGGCTGTTTCGAGGACTCCCGCCCGACCACGCACGCGGAGCCGACCTACCAGGTGCACAACTCGGTGTTCTACTGCGTCGCCAACATGCCGGGCGCGGTGCCGCACACCTCGACCTACGCACTGACAAACGTCACGCTGCCCTACGCGATCGAACTCGCCAACCGCGGCTGGCGCGAGGCGTTGCGCCGCGATCCGGCCCTGGCGCTCGGCCTCAACACCCACGAGGGGCAGCTCACCAACGCCCCGGTGGCCGAGGCGCACGGCTACGAGTCCGTCAACCTTGTCGACGTCCTGGCCTGACCGCCGTGATGGGCGGGGGTGACTACCGCCAGCTCTCGCTGTGGTTCGACCAGCTCGGCGAACCGCTGGTGCCGCGGCCGGCCCTGGATCGCGACCTCGAGGTGGACGTCGCGATCGTCGGCGCGGGCTTCACCGGGCTGTGGACGGCCTACTACCTGCAGACCGCCGAGCCGGACCTGCGCATCGCGCTGCTCGAGAAGGAGATCGCCGGCTTCGGCGCGTCCGGCCGCAACGGGGGCTGGTGTTCGGCGCTGTTCCCGGTGACCGCCGGCACCGTCGCCGCCGAACACGGGCCGGCAGCCGCGGTCGCCCTGTACGCGGCGATGCGGGCAAGCGTCGACGAGGTATTGCGCGTCATCGAGCTCGAGCGCATCGGGGCAGACGCGGCAAAGGGTGGCACGGTCGTGCTGGCCCGCACCGACGCGCAGCTGCGGCGCGCCGTCGAGGAGGTGCGCGAGTCGGACGAGTTCGGCCTCGGCAACACCCTGCTCGGAGCCGATGCGGCGCGCGCCCGGCTCGCCGCGACACAGGTGCTCGGCGCGACCTACACGCCGCACTGCGCAGCGTTGCAGCCGGCCGCCCTGGTTCGCGGGCTCGCCTCGGTCGTCGCCGGGCGCGGCGCGACGATCTACGAACGCACTCCCGTGCTGGCGATCGAGCCGCACACTGTGCGCACGACCACCGGCATCGTCCGGGCGCAGCACGTCGTGCGGGCGACCGAGGGCTACACGCCTGCGCTCGCCGGTGAGCGACGCTCGATCGCGCCGGTGTACTCGCTGATCATCGCCACCGAGCCGCTCTCGGACACGATGTGGTCCGACATCGGGCTGCGGGAGCGCGAGACGTTCAGCGACCACCGGCACCTGATCATCTACGGGCAGCGGAGCGCGGACGGGCGGATGGTGTTCGGGGGCCGTGGGGCGCCGTACCACTACGCGTCGCGGATCCGGCCGGCGTTCGACCGCGTCCCGCGGGTGTTCGACGCGTTGCGCGCCGAGCTGGTCACACTGTTCCCCGCGCTGCGCGGTGTGCGAATCACGCACAGCTGGGGCGGTCCGCTCGGCATCGCGCGCGACTGGCACGCCTCGGTCGGGCTGGACCGCTCGACCGGGTCGGCGTGGGCCGGCGGGTACGTCGGCGACGGCGTCGCGACGACCAACCTCGCCGGACGCACCCTCACCGACCTGCTCCTCGACCGCGGCGGCGACCTCAGCCGGCTGCCGTGGGTCGGGCACCGCAGCCGTCGCTGGGAACCCGAGCCACTGCGCTGGCTGGGCGCGAACGCCGGCCTGCGCGCGATGACCTGGGCGGACGCCGCGGAACGCCGCCGGGGACGACCGTCCCGCGTCGCCGCACTGGTGAACGGAATGATGGGGCGGTGACGGAGCGGACGACGATTACCCGGCTGCGCGAGAAGGGCAGCAGCGATCGAGCCGATCTCGACGCCCTACTCGACAGCACGCTTGTCGGCCACTTCGCCCTCGTCGCACCCGACGGTCACCCGGTGGTCGTCCCGACCGCGATCGTCCGCGACGGCGACCGGGTGCTGGCGCACGGCTCGACCGGGTCGCGTTGGATGCGCAGGCTCAGCGAGGGCGGGCCGGCCTGCCTCGCGGTGACCGTCCTCGGCGGGCTCGTGGTCGCCCGGTCCGCCTTCGAGTCATCGCTGCACTATCGCAGCGCGGTGCTGTTCGGCACGTGCACGCCGATCGCCGGTCCGGCCAAAACGGCGGCGCTGGACCTGATCACCGAGGCGATGCTCCCGGGTCGCACGGCCGAGGTGCGACGCCCGACCGACCGCGAGCTAGTGGCGACGCTGGTGCTGGAGTTCCCGATCGAGGAGTGGTCGCTCAAGATCTCCGACAAGTGGCCGGAGGACGAGGCGGACGACATCGCCGGTGACGCGTGGGCCGGCGTCGTCCCGCTGATCAGCAGCTACGCCGCAGCCCAGCCCGCGCCGGACCTGCGGCCCGACATCGCCGTGCCGCCGTCCGTCCGCGCGCTCGGCGAAGCCGGCGCCGATCATTCGGCAGGGCGGTAGCGCAGGCCGTCGAGGGCCATCGTGAGCACCCGGCGGATGTCGCCGGGCGTGGCGTTCTTGATCATCGTGACGCCGCTGACCATCCGGATGACGTCCATGAACTCGGCGTCGGCGCGGACGACACCGGCATCCT
Organism: Pseudonocardiales bacterium; assembly: GCA_032160775.1. Lineage (GTDB taxonomy): Bacteria > Actinomycetota > Actinomycetes > Mycobacteriales > Jatrophihabitantaceae > Jatrophihabitans. The sequence continues at coordinate 15,710 of JAVHVB010000151.1, forward strand.
TCGCGCGGGCCAGTAGCGGTTCGCCGGCGGCGAAGATCGCGTCGTGGCACTGCCGGAAGACCGGGGCGTCGGCCGAGACGGTGGCCATCATCTCCTCGGCGAGCGCCCGCTTGGTGGCGACGTAGTCGACGAACCGGTCGAACCACAGCACGAGCGCGTCCCACGGCTCGCGGTCGGCAAAGTCGGCTGCGGAGCGGCACAGCGCTTCCACCTCGTCGACGTAGACGGCCTCGAGCAGCGCCTGCCGGGTCGGGAAGTGTCGGTACAGCGTGCCGACGCCCACTTGGGCGCGCCGCGCGATGTCCTCGAGCGAGGCGGCCGTGCCCTTCTCGGCGAAGGCTGCCCGGGCGGCCACCGTCAACAGCTCACGGTTGCGCTTGGCGTCGGAGCGCAAGGGCCGGTCGGCGCAGGTACCAGCCGACGGCGCAGCACTCGCGGTGCTGGACGAGCGGCCCACGACAACCTCCGGCTGAAATCAACTTGCGAAACGGAGGCAGCCTCCGTATCGTGTCTCTTACCGGAGGGCCCTTCCGCTTAGTACCGATGTTACACCCAATGTAAGGAAAGCACGTGACCGTAGAGACTCCCCTGCGCGACTCGGCGCACCGGGCACCGGTGCTCGCCGGCCGCACCCGGTCGCCCCGACGCCGGCTCCGGCCGGCCGCCGGCTCGCCCAATCTCGTTCTGGCCCTCATCCTCACCTCCCAGCTGATGGTCGTTCTCGACGCGACGATCGTGAACGTCGCGCTGCACGACATCAAGCACGCCCTCGGCTTCTCCTCCGCGAGCCTGTCCTGGGTGGTCAACGCGTACACGCTGACGTTTGGCGGGCTACTGCTGCTCGGCGCCCGCGCCGGCGACATCCTCGGCCGCCGACGGGTCTTCCTGGCCGGCATCGCCCTGTTCTCGATCGCCTCTCTGGCCGGCGGCTTCGCGACCGACCCCGGCCAGCTGCTCGCCGCGCGTGCGCTCCAAGGCGTCGGCGGGGCGCTCGCGTCGCCGTCGGCCCTCGCGCTGCTCATGACGATGTTCCCCGGCGCCCGGGAACGCACCCGCGCGATCGGCCTGTACACGGCGGTCTCCATCGGCGGCGCGGCAGTCGGCCTGATCGCCGGCGGCATGTTGTCCGAATGGGCCTCGTGGCGGTGGGTGCTGTTCGTCAACGTGCCGATCGGCCTGGCCGTGCTGCTGCTCGCCCGGGCCACGCTCCCCGAGACCGACCGTCAGCCGGGCCGCTTCGACCTGGCCGGTGCGCTCACCTCGACCCTCGGCATGTCCGGGCTGGTGTACGGCTTCGTGAACGTGGCATCCGACGGCTGGGCCGACGCCCGCACGATCGGTTCGTTCGCCGCCGGCGCGCTGCTGCTCGCCGCGTTCGTCCTGACCGAGATGCGGGCCGAGGCGCCGATCACGCCGCTGCGGCTGTTCGCCGACCGGAACCGCAGCGCCTCGAACGTCGCTCGGCTACTGCACGTCGCCTGGATGATGGGGATGTTCTTCTTCCTCACCCAGTACCTGCGCGGTGTGCTCGGCAACAGCGATCTCGTGACCGGCTTCGCGTTCCTGCCGCTGACGGTGGTGGTCTTCACCTCGTCGCAGCTCTCCTCGCGAGTGCTGGTCGAACGCGTCGGCGCGCACCGGCTGATGATCATCGGCGTCACCCTGTCCACCACCGGCATGCTCTGGCTCACCCAGCTCGGTGAGCACAGCGGGTACGCCGCTCTTGTCGGGCCGCTGCTCGTCTTCGGGACCGGTAACGGTCTGGCCTTCGTGCCGCTGACGACCGCGGCGCTCGAGGGCGTCGACGCGCACGACGCCGGCGCCGCGTCCGGACTGGTCAACGTCATGCAGCAGGTCGGCGGGGCGCTCGGGCTGGCGGTTCTCGTCACGGTGTTCGGCAGCGCGAGCAAGTCGGCCGCAGCCGATCTGCCGCCGGGCCTGTCCCGAGCCGAAGCCGCCCGGCACGTGTTCGTGTCGGCTGCGGACCGATCGTTCTGGGCCGCATCGATTTTCCTGATCGGCACCCTGCTCCTCGTGACGTTCGCGATGCGTCGCGAGCGGCCGGCCGCCGCTGAAATCCCGGCAGAACCGGTCTTCGCCGAGTAGCACCGCAGGCCGCCGCGCTCCTCAGGGCGCGGCGGCCAGCTGCCCGCAGGCGCCGTCGATGTCGCGGCCGCGGGTGTCCCGGACCGTGACCGGCACGCCGTGCGCCTCGAGCCGGCGCACGAACTCGCGCTCGACCGGCTTGGACGAGGCGTCCCACGCTGAGCCCGGCGTCGGGTTGAGCGGGATCAGGTTGACGTGGGCGAGACGCGGTGCCAGCAGGTCGCCGAGCAGGTCCGCGCGCCACGCCTGGTCGTTGACCTCGCGGATCATCGCGTACTCGATGGAGTAGCGGCGCCCGGTGCGCGCCGCGTAGGCGTCGGCCGCCGCGAGCACCTCGGCGACCTTCCACCTGGTGTTGACCGGCACGAGCGTGTCCCGCAGCTCGTCGTCCGGCGCGTGCAGCGACAACGCGAGGGTCACGCCGAGCTCCTCCTCGGTGAGCCGGTTCACGGCCGGCACGAGGCCGACCGTCGACACCGTGATAGAGCGCCGGGACAGCCCGAATCCGTTCGGCGCCGGCGCGATCAGCCGGCGCACCGTGTCCACCACCCGGCGGTAATTGGCCAGCGGCTCGCCCATGCCCATGAACACGACGTTCGACAGCCGCCGCGGCGCGCCGCCCAGACCGCCGTCGGCTGCCACCCGTGCGGCGGCGCGCACCTGGTCGACGATCTCGGCCGCCGACAGGTTGCGGGTCAGACCACCCTGACCGGTCGCGCAGAACGGGCAGGCCATACCGCAGCCGGCTTGGCTCGAGATGCAGACGGTCGTCCGGCTCGGGTAGCCCATCAACACGCTCTCGACGAGCGCACCGTCGTGCAGCCGCCACAAGGTCTTGCGCGTCGTCCCGGCGTCGGTGTCGACCGAGCGGATTTCGGTGAGCAGCGGCGGGAACAGCGCGGCGCCGACGGTGTCCCGCACCCCGGCCGGCAGATCGGTCATCGCGGTGACGTCGGTCTCGAGCCGGCCGTAGTACTGCCGGGACAGCTGGTCGGCGCGGAACCCGGGCAGCCCCAGTTCGGTCACCGCCGCGCGCGCGGCGGCCGCGTCGAGGTCGGCGAAGTGGGTCGGCGGCAGCCCGCGCTTCGGAGCGTCGAAGACAAGCGGAAGGTCGGCCATGACCCGCCAATTCTCCCAGACCGACGGGCTCCCGCCGACCGTCCTACGTCTAGGCGGTGCCGTTCACGAGCAGATCGACACGGTCCTGCGGGCGCTCGCGCGCGGCGTAGCGGTCCTCGGACGGCATCCAGTCGTCGAGCCACCGGTGCATCAGGTGCGGCCCGTCCCGCTCGAGGGCGCGGGCCAGCCGGACCTCGCGCGGCGCCTCGACCCAGACCGTGAGATCCCATGGGACGCCGGCCTCGGCCCGGGTCGACGACACACCTTCGACCACGACGACCGCCCCGGATGCCAGCTCGACCCACTCGCCGCCGACGTCGCCCACCCAGTTCCAGACCTGGTAGCGGGCCGGCTCGCCGGCGAGCAGGGGCCGCAGCACCTGCGCACCGAACCGCGCCCAGTCCCACTCCGCGATGTTCGGGCCCCAGAAGTCGTCCACCCGCACCACGGCGGCGCGCGGCACGACGGCGGTGATCGCGTCAGCCAGCGATGACTTGCCGGCGCCGCCGAATCCGTCGATGCCCACGAACACGGTCCGGTCGGGGAACTGCTCGGCCACCCGTCGCACAGCGCGCACCACGTCGGTGCGGGACGCGGGCTGCGGCGTCACACCGGTGCGAACGCGGACAGCATCAGGAAGGCCACTGCCGCGCACGGCAGCATCGAGTCCAGCCGATCCATCACACCGCCGTGCCCGGGCAGCAGGCTGCCCATGTCCTTCAGGTCGAGGTCGCGCTTGATCATGGACTCGCCCAGGTCCCCGATGGTGGCAGTGGCCGCGATCGCCAGCCCGAACAGCAGCCCCTTCCACCACGCCTCGTGGAAGCACAGCGTCATGAACAGCACGCCGCAGATCGAGCAGGTGACCAGCGAACCGGTGAACCCTTCCCAAGTCTTCGCCTTCGACACGACCGGCGCGAGCGGATGCTTGCCGAACAGCACACCGGTCGCGTAACCACCGGTATCGCTGCACACCACTGTCGCGGCGAAGGCCAGCACCCGCGCCGCGCCGTCGTCCGGGTGCACGAGCAGTACCGCGAACGCGGCGAGGGTCGGCAGGTAGAGCAGCGTGAGCGCGGTCGCGGTCACGTCGCGCGTGTACCCGTAGGCGCCGTCGGCGATCCGCCACACGACGACCGCGACGAGGGTGATCAGCACGCCCAGCACGAGCCCGCTCGTTCCGCGCTCCCACGCCGCGATGAGCAGCGCGGCGCTGCCGACGAGCAGCGGGGCGAGCGACACCCGGATGCCGGCTGCGCGCAGCGCCTGGGACAGCTCGTAGCACCCATAGAGCACGATCACCGCGACGATGAAGGCGAAGCTGGGCCGCCACACGAACAGGCTCGGGATGATGATCGCGGCGAGGCCGAGGCCGACTGCGATCGCCGCCGGCAGGTTGCGGCCCGCGCGCGACTTCTTCGGCTCAGCGCCCGCTTCGGTGCCCGCTTCGGTGCCCTCTTCGGCGAGTGGCTGTTCGACCAGGTCGTCGAACAGCACGCCGGGCTGCGCGGCGCGCCTGCGCAACGCGGCGGGCAGCGGTCGCTGCGGATTCGCCGCGGCCGTCCGGCGGGCCCGAGCCGCTGCCGAGGGGGCGGCGGGCTTGCGGGC